>JABAAS010000019.1 GCA_014238625.1 Alphaproteobacteria bacterium
CGTTGCGGTTTGCCAAAAGGCTTGGAAGAGTCTTGAAAAGCGTAAGTACTATCGCCCAAGGAAACAAGCGCTAAGTCAACCTCTAGCTCTGCCGATAATATCAAATTTGAGCTCTCGTCTGCATCCTCGTCGCTTTTTAAATTTTCGTCCCCGCTAGCGATAGATACTTTTTGCGCTAGTCGCAAACGCGCACCGCTACAAGACAAGCAAGAGGTCTCAACGGTCAGATTATCGTCAAGGCGTGCCGCTCGCAAATAACGGCAAGTGCAACTAACAACCACAAAAACAACGCCTCTGCTATTCGCTAAAGTCGAAGGTTGCATGCCAGCCGCGCGTAAAATCTCACTGCGAGCCCGCTCGGCAAACTTCAAGTAGTTCGCGTAATAGACAACTCCGCCAGAGTCCGTGTCCTCGTAATAAACGCGGAAGCTATGTCGCCACTTCTTGCTAGTCGTCATATACTCTTTTCGCCGATTTCTCGTCCGTATCGAAAATGTCGTCTTGTAAATGAGGGGTTGTGCTCTTGCTACCATGCTTGCTTGCATATTTCTGCAAGCCCATAGGACTCAATTGGCGACCGCGCGCACTCTTTTCAAGCCAACCCTGTTGCAGTAAAAAAGGCTCGACAACCTCCTCTAAAACATCGCGCTCCTGCGAAAGCGCCGCCGCTAGCGTGTCCAAGCCCGTAGGTCCTCCCTGAAAACGATCGCCTAAAAGGCTGAGGTAACGACGATCAAGGCTATCTAAACCATTGTCGTCTACTCCTAGTTGCTCTAACGCATCGCGCGCGCAAGTTACATCTATTAACTTTCTATGCGAAACAGTCGCAAAATCTACAATGCGCCTCAATAATCGCAAAGCAATGCGAGGCGTAGCCCTGCTGCGCTCGGCTATCGATAGCGCGCCCTCCGAAGATAGCTCTAAACCAGAAAAACTGCTGGCAAAACTATTGCGCCTCGAGGCGCGTAGAAGTATCTCCCCAAGCTCAGCCGCTGTGTAAAAGGTGAACTCTAGTGGAATGCCAAAACGCTCGCGTAAAGGACGCGAAATTAAGCCAGGGCGCGTGGTAGCTCCTATCAGCGTGAAAGGTTTCAAAGATAAACGAACAGAGCGCGCACTCGCGCCAATACCTATCATAATGTCAAGCTTGCCGTCCTCCATCGCGCTATATAATATCTCCTCAACCGCGCTCGGGAGGCGGTGAATCTCATCGATAAAAAAAACCTCGCCATCCTCGCAATCCGTAAGCAACGCCGCAAGCTCCCCAGCCTTCGTGATAATAGGACCAGAGCTCGCGCGGAAAGGCGCGTTCATCTCGTGCGCGATAACTCGAGCTAATGTCGTCTTGCCTAAACCAGGCGGACCGCATAGCAGAAGGTGGTCTAAACAGCTCGAACGAATCTTCGCAGACTCTAAAAATACCGATAAGTTGTTGCGCAGTGAAGTTTGTCCTATGAATTCAGACAAGCTATGCGGGCGCTCTGCCGATTGATTGGATGATTGGCGAGCAGGAGGGGGAGGGGTGCTGCTGGAGGCGGTGATTGGTGAAGTTTTAGATAAAATTTTGGATGAAATTTTGGATGAAGTTTTGCTCGAATCCTTGTTCGAATCTCTGTCCGAATCCTTGTTCGGATTTTTGGGCGAAACCAGTCTATCGCTAGAGTTTTTTCTAATCACTTTAGTAGCTGTTTTCATAGCCGTTTTCATCGTGTCTGCCTCTAGTCATCGCTGACTCTGGAAAACTATGTAATTGGTGGACGCAGAATCTTTAGAGCTTGGCGTAATGCCGAATCTAAGCTATCAGGGCGCTCGGCACGCCGCAAGTTACTCAAAACACGACTTATCTCCGCACGCTCAAAGCTAAGTTGCTCTAACGCATCCGTCAAATCATTCCATAGCGGATCGCCATGAGGTAGAACTCCGTCCGCATCCTCCGTCTGTGAAGTAACTCCTCCCATACTAGCGATTATCAAGGGTGTGTTCATCTTGCCCTCAAGTTCTACTATTAGCCTCTGCGCCGTGCGCCCCCCTAGTCCAGAGACCTCTTGTAGCGATTCCTTGTCGCTAGACAAAATCGCGCGCGCCAAGCTCGCGCTATCAAAGTGCGATAAAATAGTGAGCGCAAGTTTGCCCCCTACTCCCTGAACGCCTACTAGTAGCTCAAAGCAGTTGCGTTCAACGCGTTCAAAAAATCCATAGAGAAATAACTCGCCATCGCGCGTCTGGCTCGATACGAAAAGCCGCAGTCGCTCGTCAATCTTCAGGCGCGAGCTGCTGCGCCGTGAGCAGAGCAGCCGATAGCCTACCGAATTGCATAGCAAAACAACTGCGAATGGTGGACCTTCAAGCGAAACCTCTTCCACTATTCCTTCGAGTAAAGCTATCATCGTCTAATCGTTCCAGTCAGTAAATGCTTGCTCTAGCGTATGTTTATAATTTATTGGTTGCATGGGTTTAACTCTCAACTCGCGTTATTTCAAGCTATTGCTCTAAGCTGTTTCTCTAAGTCTTTGTTCTAAGTCTTTACTTTTGAGGCTAAAGGCGTGGCATAGCGCAACCGCTAGCGCATCGCTCGCGTGTTCGTCTAAAGTTTGCTCATCTAAGGTATTATTTTTCGCGCCTGCAAGCGGGCTATCGGGTAGCAAACGCCTTAGCATGTCTCTTATCTGCTGTTTGTCCGCACTGCCAGAAGCACTAACAACCTGTTTGATCGTGCGCGGTGCGTATTCCGCATAAGGACGCTCCCCTACCGTCAATAGCGCAACCGCGCGCGCTTGACCTAGTGTGAGCGTAGTCTTCGGGTTCTTGCCCAAAAAAACCTCCTCTATCGCAAGGTGGTCCGGCTCGTGGTGTGCCACTACCTCTTGGAGAGAGTGCAGAAGTAGCGACAAACGTTGTGCCAATGGCTGCGTGCGGCTAACTCTAATCGTGCCGCAGGCGATAAAAGCAAGGCTGTTGCCAGTTCGCTCTATTGCTCCCCAACCAGTAGCAACTAGTCCGGGGTCGATGCCGAGTATCCTTAATGTAGACACGACTATCTCGATTATTAAGACGATAGACGCGCGAGAAGTTCATCGCTTATCTCAAAGTTCGCATAAACTCGCTGTACGTCTTCGTTGTCCTCTATCGCTTCCAGCATCTTGAGCAAAGTCTCTGCCGATTTCTCGCCTACCTCGGCTGTCGTTTGCGCTTGCCAAGTAAGGCGCGAGGTCAAGGCTTCGCCAAAGCGCGAATGTAGGCGCAAAGTGAGTTCGTTGAGTAAGTCCGAGTCGCAAAATACACTATGTCCCGTCTCGTCCGATACTATGTTGTCCGCGCCAAACTCTAGCGCCGCCTCAAACATCGTCTCTTCGCTCGCTACATCGGGCGGATAGCGAACCTCGCCGCAATGCTTAAACAAAAAAAGTACCGCTCCTTGCTCGCTAAGCGTGCCGCCGAATTTTGAAAATAATGCGCGTAACTGCGAACTCGTGCGGTTACGATTGTCCGTAAGAGCTTCTACGATAACAGCAACTCCCCCCGTTCCGTAGCCCTCGTAGCGAATCTCCTCGTAGTTGCTAGAACCATCCTCGCCCGAAGCCTTTGCTATCGTGCGTGTGATATTGTCGTTCGGCATATTCTCGCTACGCGCCGCCAAAATAGCCGTGCGCAAGCGAGGGTTGCTCGATACATCGCTACCGCCAAGTTTAACCGCAACCGCTATCTCGCGTGAAAACTTCGCAAAAACTCGCGCGCGCTTCTTATCCTGCGCGCCTTTGCGAAACATTATGTTTTTAAACTTGGAATGACCCGCCATCGTTATTTCCGCCAGATGGTAATGACTAAGTGATAGTAGCTAAGTGATAATAACTCAATGAATCGACAATAAGTGCCGATGCTCAATGCTACTACTTCGCGCGTGCTAAAGCCTCATTAATTAGTTTATGCGCGCTGGAGACGCCCTCCCATCCCCCGACCTTAACCCATTTGCCCTTCTCTAAATCCTTGTAGCTTTCAAAAAAATGCACTATCTGCTCTAGCGTGCCGCTTGCCAGCTGCTCGTAGCTCTTGCAGTCGCGGTAGTAGCCGCCTAGCTTGTCGTGCGGAACGCAGAGAATCTTCTCGTCCTCGCCGCTCTCGTCCTCCATGCGCAATACTCCTACCGGGCGCGAGCGCAAAACACAGCCACTGATAACCGAAAGCTGTCCTAAAACTAACGCATCGCAAGGATCTCCATCGCCAGATAGCGTGTGCGGTATAAAACCATAGTTCGCAGGGTAATACATCGCCGTCGATAAAAAACGATCAACATATAAAGCTCCAGATTCCTTATCCATCTCATACTTAACCGCTGATGATTGCATCGGAACCTCGATGACAACGTTAATGTCCTCAGGTGGGGTTTGACCCGCGCTAATCTTCGATAAATCCATCGCCAATTATATCCAATAAAGTTTGTTTGTGCTCGCGCGGTTATCGTCCTTTGCGCAATAGCTCTCGCAAAGAAGAAAATAATGCAGGAGTAAACGCAGGAGTAAATGCAAGAGTAAACATAAGAGTAAATGCAAACACAAACGCATCGTAAAGCAAAAATAACGCTCCTCCCCCCTCTAGCAATGAGGCTATGGCGAGTAGCGCGCCGAAAAATATCGAGGCAAAAAAGGCAACAAAAGGTGCAGAGGTAAATCTGTTACTCCGCTCTCGGTTGGTGGAATTATTGCGCAAAAACCACGCTAAACTCGCACCACTACAAGCAAAAAAGAACAGCTCGGCAAAACTATGCAGTAGCTCAAAGGCAGGCGATACCTCAATGCCGAAAACATGGTGCGCTTCGGCTATGGGTGCTAGCAAAAAGCTCGCAAATATAGCAAAAAACACAACAGATAGAACAAAAATCGCAAAGGTGGAGCGCGGGGGGTGATTCATCTTTAGCCTCATTTGGTCGTAAAAAATCTATATTGTAAAGTCTATGCAGAAGAGAAAAATCCATGCAGAAACAGCTAGCAAAAGTCCGTGCAACAAAGCAAATACTCGTAATCAAACTTTGCGCTTAACTTCTCATCTCCGCGCGTATAGCATGGATTTTTACAACTCGCAATGCTCTAGCCAGAAAGACAAAATTAAAATAATTTGGAGGCGAAAATGAATAAATCTTCGCCAGATAACTCTTCCGAAAACTCTGCTGAAAACTCTGCCGAAAACTCTTCAGGTTGCCATAACTTTAGGTTGGGGCATGTCGCAATAGCCGTCCCCGCAATGAAACAAGCCATCGAGCGATGGCAAAGCGTCCTGAATCTAGCTCCCTCAAAGCAACAAAACCTGCCTGAGCACGGCGTGCGAGTGGCTTTCTTCGATCTGGAAAATACTCGAATCGAGCTATTGGAGCCCTTAGGGGAAAACTCGCCGCTCCTATCCTTCCTCGCAAAAAATCCGCTCGGCGCAATACACCATATCTGCATCGAGGCGCAAAATCTCGACACTCTACACTCGCGACTAGTAGAGCAAAAAGTCCAGCTCGCAAGCAAAAATAAAGCAATAGGAGCGCACGGAAATCCAGTCTTCTTCCTACATCCAAAAGCCCTAGACGGAACAATGGTCGAGTTCGAAGGTGTCGAGAAAAAAGTAGAAAAAATCGATGGCTAAAATAATCTTCGAGTGGGTCTTCGGATACGCCATGATATGGTGGCTCGTATGGTTTGTAGCCTTGCCATTCGGTGTCGAAGATGAAGCCGAAGGACAAGGAAAAATAGATGACAAAAAAGGCAGAAATATAGGTAAAAATAGCGTCAAAAATGTAGCCCTGAAAAATTTAGCCTTGTCTTCAGCCGCGCCAAAAAAAATCTTCCTCTACCGAAAGTTCGTAATCGTATCCATCTCAGCCACAATCATTGCAACCCTCCTGCAGCTCGCAATATATAAGCTATAAAAAACTATGAGTTATTGCTCGGCAGCCGCCGCACATCCCATCCTGCAAGCCCATCACGATAAAGAACACGGATTCCCCATATACGAAGACGATAAGTTGTTCGAATGCCTAATGCTCGAGGTTAATCAAGCAGGCTTGTCATGGCTCACCGTGATGAAAAAACGAGAGGCTCTGCGGAAAGCATACGCTAACTTCTCTTGCCAAAAAGTAGCAAACTTCAAACAGAAGGATATAGAACGCCTGCTACAAGATAGCGCCATCATACGAAATCGACTGAAAATCAAAGCCGCTATCTTCAATGCGCAAAAAATATGCGAAATACAAAAATCCCATGGCTCTTTTGCTAAATGGCTCGAAAAACATAGGTTGATAGAGCAGGAAAATGAAAACGCCAAAAACGAAAATGCTAAGGAACTAACCAGCAGAGCGCGCAGTAGGCAAGAGTGGGTCAAGCTGTTTCGTAAAAACTTTAACTTCGTCGGATTCGAAATAGTCGGAGAATTCCTGATGGCTATAGGTCATATGCAAGGCGCGCATGTAAAAGAATGCCCTATCTATCAGCGCGTGCTCGCAAAAAAACCGCCATGGGCTATGGGTGGGGCAAATGGGCAAGGCAAATGGGTAGGGCAAATGGGTAAGGCAAATGGGTAGGGAGAGGCGCTCGCAGGAGGGATTTGTCCCTTATCCATAATCACGCCACTAATCACGCCACTCCATAGCGCAGTAATAAAAGTCCATCGCGTACAGTCTGCTCGCAAAAACGCGCCATCAACTTGCGATCGCTCGCAATTTGTGAGGCTCGACGGGCTGGGTGGATGTATATGTCCATAGTGATGCGGTGTAGCGAAAGTAGCTCTATAAAGTGCGGGATAAAATACATGTCGCCATAGCAGGCGCAAAAAGGCTCCCAACAAGTTCCTATCGGAATGCCGTCAAGCAAGCTGTAACAAAGGCTGATCGGTTGAACATAAATATCTCTAGTCGCCGACGAATCTAAAGCCGCGAAAAGACTCGACTTCATTGGTAAAACTTCGCGACCATCGCTAGTCGTCCCCTCCGCAAAAACTAACAGCGGCTCGTCTCGCAAAAATAAAGTGCGCAAAGTCGATACTTGCTCCGATGCCTTCTCGCGAACTCGCTTAACGCCTATCGAGCCATAACCTCGCATAAGCCAGCCAGCTAAAGGAAAACGCAAAATGTCCTCGCGCGAAATAAAACGAGGCGCCGCAAGCGACATCAAAGCAGATATATCTAAATACGATGCATGGTTGCTAACATATAAAACTCTGCCACCTCTTAATTGCGAGCCATGAACTCGATACGATACTCCGCAAATCGTAAGTAAAATCTTGTGGAAAAAACGCCTCAAGCGTAAAGGAAAGCCAACTCGTAAAAGCCAGAAAGGAAAATAAGCTAAACAATTCAGTAGAAAAAAAAATATAACCGCAAGTAACTTATAGCTAACCATAAACCAAGAAATACGGAAACGCGCTCGACGATAAAGCGAAGATAGCAAAACCTTATCCCTGCGTAGATGCTCGGTAAGGTCGTCTTTAGCTCTGCCTTTAAGGTCGTTCTTATTCTCGCAAGCTATTTTTTCGTAAGCCATAAAGCTCAGGAGCTCTCCTCGCTCGCACCACCATTGCCTACATAACGCTGGAAGTAACGATGATCGTCTAAAGAGCTGTCGTTCGTAAAGGCGATAAAGGTATCCGTAGTTTGAAATTGTTGATCAATTACCGCGCCATCGCCAACAAAACAGCCCATGCGTAAGTAACCCTTGATCAAAGGCGGCATCACAGTAACCGCTTGCTTATAGTCTAGTTCATGTTTTGGGATTCGATCCATACGCTCAAAAAGATGCGGCAAAGGGCTAACGCGCAAAGGCTCCGACGCAAGGTGATGGTGATACATCCACGAAAGTGCCATCGATAAAAAATTAAGATCCGTCCCAGGCAACGAGCCACAGCCAAAAAGCAAACCTATCTTATGGTGCTCGATATAACGACCGATCGCGCGTAGAAAAATGTTCGGAATTGATGAAGCGCGAAAACCCTTCTCAACGCAAGCTCGCGATAACTCAACGCAACTGCTCGCTAGTGGGTGCGATAAAAAATTCGTAAGGTCGAACTCGCTCTCGCTATAAAAACGCACGCCAGAAGGCAGATTCTCCCGCCGCATAAGGCGGTAACAGGCTACTAATGACTTGCTCAATTTGTCGATTATCAAAAGATGCTCCGCTTGCCAATCATACGAATCTACCTCGCGTTTATAGCGCGCCGATTGGGCTGACGGTTGCGCGTCTAGCTCCTCGTAGAAAACTCGGTAGCGTAGTTTTTGCGCATCTAAGATGTCCTCCTCGCTAGAAGCTAGCCTTACCTCAAAGCGAGATGTGCAAATCGCGGAAAGGTCAAGCTCACTCAAAACACATAACCCCAAAGCTCATAACCCCAAAGCTATAGCCTAAGCTCCTGATACTCTCCCCTATCCAGCCCTGCCTCGTCTTGTCGCCCCTCGCTCGCGTAGATAGCATCTATCGCTCCCCAATTAACTCTATATCTATATCTAAAGGCTCGACTCTAGCGAAAAATACGCCAGCACGCAACGCGGCTAGCAAGCTACAAGTATGATTGGTAAAAAACTCGCGCTAAAAACTAGCGGAAAAAAGCAGAAATAGCGCAGAAGGCGATAAAAAGAGTAGCGCAAATGCTGGCTCCAGCAGGTAAGTCTAGCAATACCGCTAGAAAAAGACCCAAAAATACGCAAGCGCAGTTCAATAAAACCGAACCTATCGCCATACGCTCAGGACTCTGCGCAAAGCGCGTGTGGCGCGAAAAAATAACTAAACAACTCGCAGGAACTACTAAAAAAGCATTGATCAATAGCAAGCCAGCTATCTTCACTCCCAATGCTATGAAAAGACCTAGCCCAGCCGTCATCAAAACATCGTAAAGCCTCATAGGCAATCCCTCGCTCAGCGCAAGATCGCGACTCAATACATCCAAAATAACTGGAGACCATAGGTAGTATAGCAATATACCTATAAAAACTATGCCGATGGCAATAAGCGCTAAGTCCTTGTTCGTCACAGCAAGCAACTCGCCAAAAAGCAGTGCCTCAAAGTCTATCGAAATGCTCGTCTGCTGAACGAGAATCAAGGCTAGCGCAACGCTGCTCGGTGCAAGGATGCCTAGCAGGCTATCGATCGAAAGCTTGGTTCTCGCTGTCAAAAAAGGTAGAAGTAGCGCAAGCAGTAAGGCTACTAGTATCATTCCGTAGCCAGGTAAAATGCCTCCAAGTATCGCTATTACCGCGCCAAAAAGCGCAACATGCGCAAAGGTCTCGCCAAAGCGCGCCATGCCCTTCCAAACCGTAACGCAACCTAAGGGGCCAGAAATGCAGGCAAGCATTAGTGCCGCAAGTAATGATTTCAACAAAAATGCGTCAAAAAACATCTAAATTAGCGCCTTTTTGCGCCCTTTTGCGTCTTTATACGGCTCTTATGCTTTCCCTTATGGTCGTGCGCGTAGAGTGCGTAGCCAGTCTTGCCGAATAAACTCGCAAAAGCAGCCGTGCGAACTACAGAATGAGCCTTACCCTCGCAACGAATGCGTCGATCAAGGCAGATGACGCGATCAGTCGCTCCCATAACTAAATGCAGGTCGTGCGACGCTATCAAAACAGAGCAGTTGTGCGCTCGGCTATAACGCTCTAGCCAAGCGTATATCTTTTGCTGACCAGATTCGTCAACGCCAGAGAGTGGCTCGTCTAGAATCAGGCAGTCCGCCTGCTTCGAGGTCGCTCGTGCTAGCATCGCTTTTTGTAGCTCGCCGCCAGAGAGCGCGTAGAGAGGGCGCAACGAAAGATCCGCTATGCCTAGTTCCTCTAGTCGCTGCTCAACAAGCTCGCGTGGTGCCGAACTGCAGAGCATCGCAAAGCGGCGCAAGCTCAAGGGCATAAGCACGCTCGGATGAAGTTTCTGCGGAACATAGCCTATGCGTAGACCGCGCATGCGATAGATGCTCGAGCTCTCTCTGCCGTAAAGCCCCAACAAACCTTGCAGTAATGTCGTTTTACCGCCGCCGTTCGGACCTAAGAGGGTAACTATCTCTTGACGGCGTAGACTCAGCGAAACATCCTCTAAAATAGTCTTACCACCACGCAAAAGAGAAAAATTGCGCGCACTAAGCAAAACATCAGAGCGGGGAGCGGTGGGGGAAATTAAAGTAACTCTACTATAGGGTCGAAAAGGATAGGGCGGGAAAGCTATTATAGCTTGTTATCCTCTACAACATTATTGTAAAAGCATACCTTCGCATAACTATCTTAGTAAATAGTGCTTAGTAAATAATGCTAGCAGCTGAGTTAAAAAAAATGAAAAAACACCTGTTGCTCCTAATAGTCTGTCTGCTCGCTCTAATGCTAAATTTAGTCGCGCAAAATGCAGTAGCGCAAAACACTAAACAAAAGCTGAATATCGTATCAAGCATCGCGCCAATTCACTCGTTGCTAGTGGAGCTAACAAAAGGCGCGCAAAAGCCTAGTCTCTTGCTCCCCCCGCAAACAATGCCACACGGCGCAAGGCTGACGCCCTCGCAAGCTAGGTTATTAAATCAAGCGCAGTTATTAGTTCTGGTCGGCTCGAACTTCGCCTCCTTCGAGAAAAATCTCAAGCAGACGGAAAGGCGGAAAGTCGTGCGGTTGACAAAGTTGCAAGGTGTCAAAAAAATTCATTACGACAAAAAACAACAGCATAACGAGCACGAGGAACAGGGAGAAGAGGAGCAGGGACACGAGGAGCACGAAGAAGAGGAGCAGGCACACGAGCATAGTCATGCGGATGGGGGTATCGATCCTCATCTGTGGTTAGACCCGCAGAATGCTCGCGTTATCGTAACGCATCTCGCCGAGGTGCTGGGCGAGCTAGATCTGGTGAATCGTGAAATCTATCTAAAAAATGCCAAGCTTATCGATGTAAATCTGCGGAAACTCGATCAAGAAATTGCCAAAAGTATCAGCGGGTTATCCGGTAGGTTTCTCGTGCTACACGACGCAACCTCATACTTTGTCGAGCGTTATAAAATTAAGAGCCAAGAAAATCTTTATGGTGCAGGGCATAACGCAACACGCGATGGCATGCGCCATTCCTTGGCTGTGCGGAAAAAATTGCGCGAGGGAAAATATCGTTGTGTATTCATACAGACGCAAGTGCCGCAAGAAGTGCGCGATAGGTTGCTCGCTTCTCAGGGGCAGGGCGCTAAAACTAAAATCATCGAAATTAACCCGCTTAGCCAACAGCTTAGCAACCAGCTTAGCAAACAGCTTAACAAACACATGGGCACAACGCGTAGCAAAGACTCGCCACAGAGTTTCGATGCCTATGCAGACTTGCTAAGAGCTATAGCGCAAGCATTTCGCAATTGTTTGATATAATTGTTTAGCGCAATTGTTTGGCATAATTGCTTGGCGTAAAATCTCTAAAGGTAGCTCTAGAGTCCGTGTTTGCGACGCCATCTAACTAGCGTCTCGATCGATAGTCTGTGTAAATTGTGCTCTCTCGAAAAAGCCGCAAGCTGCAAGCTCCTCGCAACCGTGCCGTCATCGTTTACTATCTCGGCAAGCAAACCCGCAGGGCGAAGACCAGATAGTCGCGCTAAATCATACGCCGCCTCCGTATGACCGCAACGCTCTAAAACGCCTCCGCTCTTCGCTATCAAAGGAAATACATGACCAGGGCGAACAAAATCCTCCGCGCAAGAAGATAACGCAATCGCTCGTATCGTCGCAGAGCGCTCCTTCGCCGAAATGCCAGTCGTCAAGCCAGAGCGAAAATCAACCGAAACAGTAAATGCCGTACCTAGTGGTGCCTCGTTCAAAGATACCATCGGCGGAAAGTTTAAAAAGCTAGCCCTATCCCCAGAAAGTGCCGTCGTCAAAATGCCGCTCGTATGGCGAATAAAAAAAGCAACCCACGATTCGCTCGCATGCTCCGCAGCCATAATAAGATCGCCCTCGTTCTCTCGACCCTCATCGTCCGAAACAATGATAGCCCTACCCGACGATATCTCTGAAAGCGCTAATGAAACAGACTCATCAAGGGTATGGTCCTCTGAGATAGCCTCCTCAGAAAAGCTCTTCGAACGCGCCAATGCTAGTAATCCTCCAGTGCAAAATGCTCGATCCTCATCAAAGCCATAATAAAAATAGGCAAGCAACTAACCAACAAAATACGCAAAGTAGTAAAATACCATCCGAAAATAAAAAGTCCGTCGGCGAATCTTTATCCCTATTAATATCAAGAAGGTATAAGTAACGGAAAAATCCAAACAAAACAAAAGGAATCGTCAAGCCTAGTTGAACCCGCTCGCCAGCTGCAAATAAACTGTAAAACATCAGCGCGCAAATCGCCGAAATCGTCATATATCGCTCTATCAATGCGACTGAGTAATTACGCAAAACTCGCCGCGATAAAGACTCGTTCATAAGACTCTCTTGACGCCGCTTCGACGCCGCTAAAAATAACGCTAAACATAAAGTCGTAGACAATATCCAAATCGTCGGCGTGATCGATAGCGCAGAACTCCCAGCATAAACTCGAAGGCAAAAACCTATTGCAATAACAAAAAGATCAACGATAACTAAATGCTTCAGCCTAATGCTGTACAAAATCATCAGTAGCCAATAAATAATAAAATACGGAAATACCGAACTCAAAAAAAATAAACTAGACAAAAGACTCGAGATAGATAGAAGCGCAAAAGTCAACCACGCTGTGCTAAGCGAAAGACGACCCGAAGCAAGAGGACGACGAACAGATTTAATCGGATGGAGACGATCTTGCGAAATATCTCGAATGTCGTTGAAAACATAAATGCTCGATGAAAGAAGGCAAAATAATAAAGTGGTCAGTAAAATGCTCGATAATAAAATAGAGTCTCCCAAAATACTCGGGATGTCGTAAAAAAGCGCAGGAAGCAAAACAAACGCGCTCTTACTCCATTCTAAAGGTCTCAACAAAATAAATAGCGAAGCTAGGCGAGGAGGGATAACTCTCATTCTCAATGACCGTACATAAGGTAGAAGTTATTATAAAAGTCTAGTAATGCTCGCCGAATCTAAAAATCAAGCAAAAACTGTAACCAGCATTGCAACAAGTATTGCAAAAAAAAATACTAGGCATAATATGAAAAACTATAATCTAACAACACGAAAAATCCTTCACCGCCACGGAGAGAGAGGGATTCGAACCCTCGGTGCGCTCGCGCGCACAACGGTTTTCGAGACCGCCCCGTTCAACCGCTCCGGCACCTCTCCAATGCAAAAAATAATATAGCAAAAACAATAACAATAAAATCAAACCAAAGCTAATACAGAAGGGCTAATACAGAAAGGCTAATACAGAAAAAATCATGCCTATAAAATCATGGTTATGAAAAAAATTATGCAAAAGATTATGCAAAAGGTTATCAAACACTCACCGAAAAAATACTCGCTACAAGATACTCTCTCGCGCTGCTTAATAAGCTCGTCGCAGCAATTGGCTGAGGCTCTCGAGTCGTTCGCAAGAAAACTCGCAAAAAGGGTCAATACCATCGTTACTCCCTTCGCCAACGCCCTCCTAGATAAGCTGGAGAAAATAGTCAAAGACGATCTGTTGCTCTCCATCACACTATTATTCCTGCCCATAATATATATGCTCGCAGCCTTCAGTTTTATCACAAATATCGGCTTAGGAAGGTGGGTCTTGCCCGTAGCTTTGTTGTTATGGGCTGCGGCGGTCGTATTACTACACCAAGATAAAAGCTGGCAAA
>JABAAS010000001.1:0-12583 GCA_014238625.1 Alphaproteobacteria bacterium
TCATAGGAGTTTGCGCCTTGCTAGGAGCTTGCGCCTCGCTAGCCTTTGTTTTCTATGCTCCGCGCTCTTTTCCCTCGCGCAGGTTTGTCGGTGCGAGCGCACGCGTGATGCTGTTTTTATCATCGACGCTCGCTATTGCGACGACGGTTGCAATAGTTGCCTCGTTGCTTTTTGAGACATTGCGTTTTTTAGAAGAAGTACCTCTAGGCGACTTTCTTTTTGGTTTGCATTGGAGTCTGCAGACGGCTCTTTTCACAGACGACATTGGCTCTTCTGGTGCATTTGGAGCTGTTCCCGTAGTTTTAGGTACAATATTGATTACGCTCATAGCTATTAGCGTTGCCGTTCCGATAGGTTTATTTGCCGCCATCTACTTGTCCGAGTTTGCTCATAGTCGCACGCGCTCTATCGTCAAGCCGCTACTAGAGATTTTGTCTGGTATCCCTACGGTAGTTTATGGCTTTTTTGCAGCACTCGTTCTTGCGCCGCTGATTCGCAAACTTGGCGATTTGCTAGGTCTGCAGGTTGCGAGCGAGAGCGCACTTGCGGCAGGTATAGTTATGGGAGTGATGCTGATTCCATTCATCTCCTCCCTCTCCGATGATGCACTAGCGGCGGTTCCGCGCGACATCCGAGATGCTTCCTTGGCTTTGGGTGCTACGCAAAGCGAGACTGTTGCACGAGCTGTTTTACCGGCAGCCTTTCCAGGTGTTTTGGCGGGAGTTTTGCTGGCTTTTTCGCGTGCTGTTGGCGAGACGATGATCGTTGTAATGGCCGCGGGTTTGTCTGCAAAGCTGACCTTTAACCCTCTTGCGGCACCGACTACGATCACCGTGCAGATTGTCACATTGCTGGTAGGGGATCAAGAGTTCGATAGTAGTAAAACTTTGTCTGCCTTTGCGCTTGGCATGCTATTGTTTTGTTTGACTTTGGTGATAAATGCTTCTGCGCTTTTTGCCACGCGCCGCTATGGCTCGCGCTACGAATGAATAAGAATCTAGACTCTAACAATTTACGCATTAGCGATTTGCGCCTTAGACGTCGTCATCGAGCGGATCGTCGTTATCGCCTCTATGGACAATTGGCTATTGTTTTTGCGTTGCTATTTTTGTTGATGTTTTTTTTCTCGATCATAACGCGCGCCCTGCCTGCTTTTTGGTATCAGAGAGTTAACTTGTCGATCGAGCTTTCGTCTCGCGTTCTCGGAGGCGGTGCGGGCGACTTCTTGCCGCGCGAAATTCCAGAGAGGCAGGCTCGCAAACTTTTAGACGAGGCACTTGCGCTTGAGTTGGGCTCGTCGGATGAACGCGCAACTCTACGCGCTCGCAGGGCTTTGCTCACACCGCTTGCGGCACTTGAGCTAAAAAAACTACTAGAGGAACGCTCTCAGCATCAGGGTTCTCAAGAGCAAGGGGGCGAGCAAGAGGTTAATCAAGGCATTAGGATTGGCGACAAACTACTCTTGCCCTTTGCCTTGAGCTCTGCGAGCGATAACTACATAAGCTCCCTGCAGGCTAATCGACTAGCCGCACAAGAGGCTTCGACCTCCTCTTTATCAGAGCCGCAACGACGCAACCTTTCCATTTTGCAACAACGCGGTCTTATAGAAAAGCATTTCAACTTTGCTTTTTTCGTGCGTAGCGACAGCCGTACTGCCAGCTCTGCTGGTATCTGGGGTGCGCTCATAGGCTCTTTTTGGGCTTTGCTGATAGCCTTTCTGTTGGCTTTTCCTTTGGGTTTATGCACGGCTATTCATCTGCAAGAGTTTGCTCCGCGCAATCGATTTACCTATATTATTGAGGTTGCTATCTACAATTTGGCAGCCGTTCCCTCGATCGTGTTTGGCTTGCTTGGCTTGTCGATTTTTTTAAACTGGTGGCATCTCCCGCGCTCTGCTCCGTTAGTTGGTGGTATGGTTTTGGCTTTGATGACTTTGCCGACGATTGTTGTAGCTTCGCGCAACGCGCTTGCGTCTGTCTCCGAGGGTATTCGTAGCGCGGGTTTAGCCTTAGGTGCTTCGCGCGAGCAGGTTGTCTTCCACCATGTTCTGCCACGCGCGATGCCCGGTATTTTGACTGGCACGATTATCGGCATGGCGCAGGCTTTGGGCGAGACGGCTCCTTTGCTTATGATTGGTATGGTAGCCTTTGTCGCGCAAGCACCGCTGACTCCGTTAGAGCCAGCTACAGCCCTACCGGTGCAAATTTTTCTTTGGGCTGATCACCCAGACCCGGCTTTTTCTTCACGCTCTGCTGCTGCCATTCTTGTTATGCTTGTTTTTCTGATAGTTATGAATGCGGCGGCGGTTATCTTGCGCCGCAGTTTTGAGCGTCGCGGTTAGCGCAAAGTCATAGGACAAATAGGGTAAGGTTAGGGGATAGGATGCAACAGTCGCTAGAAAAGCAGAATGAGAAAGAGCCTCCAAAGATCGTTGCGCGCGGCGTCAATGTTTACTATGGCGAGAAGCAGGCACTCTTCAGTGTTGGGCTAGAAGTTCCGCCGCGTCGAGTAACGGCTTTAATTGGTCCTTCGGGTTGTGGCAAGTCGACTTTTTTGCGCTGCATTAATCGCATGAACGATGTTATCGATGGTTGTCGAGTAGAGGGTTTTATAACTATTGATGGCATGGATATATTTTCGCTCGATGCGGTTGGCTTGCGCGCGCGCATAGGGATGGTGTTTCAAAAACCGAATCCTTTTCCGAAATCGATCTACGAGAATGTAGCCTATGGAGTGCGCATTCATTCTCTTGCTAAAACGAAGAGCGATCTTGATGCGATCGTCCATCATAGCCTCAAGCGCGCGGGTCTTGCGCGCGAGGTTTCTGATCGCCTGCACGATCCTGCCTATAGTTTGTCTGGCGGTCAGCAGCAACGGTTGTGCATAGCGCGAGCGATCGCGCTACAACCGGAGCTTATTTTAATGGACGAGCCTTGTTCGGCTTTAGACCCTATAGCCACCGCGCGCATAGAGAACTTGATTGCGGAGCTATCGCGTAATTATACAATTTTGATAGTAACGCATTCTATGCAACAGGCAGCGCGAGTATCGCATCGCACGGTATTTTTCCATCTCGGTCGAGTTATAGAGTCTGGAGCGACTAATCAAATTTTCACGAAACCGCGGCGCAAGCAGACTGAGCGTTACATCACTGGACGCATAGGTTAAACTAGAATAATTTATCTTGAGATGATTTATGTCAGATGATCCGCACCATATTAATCGCACTTTTGACGAGGAGCTATCTCGCCTGCACGACATGCTTTTACGCATGGGCTCGCTGGTCTCCCAGCAGCTAGATTCCGCGCTAGATACTTTTGCGATAACGCACGAGCGAGATGCTCGCGCCGAGTTGATGGATGGCATAGCTCAGCGCGAGAAGGCTTTGAATGATTTAGAGCGTCGAGTGCAAGAGATGGCGATAAATTTGGCAGCGAAGCGTCAACCGATGGCGAGCGATTTGCGTACGATCATAGTTGCGATGAAGGTTAGCGATGCTTTTGAGGCTATTGGGGATCACTGCGCCAGCATAGCCGAGAAAGGTAGCGCGTTGATGCACTCGGCTTATCGTAAGCATTTCACGGAGATAGCGAAGCCTTGCGCTTGCGCGGCGCAGATGTTGGAGGGAGTAGTTTCTTGCTGTCGTAAGTGGGACGAGTCTCTCGCGCTCAAGGTTTGGCAGAAAGACCGTGATATTAACGCGTTGCATGATGCTTTGTTGCAGGAATTCTCGAAATTTATGGTTAAAAATCCGAACTCGATCTCATCGGTTGTTGATTTTCTTTCGGCAGTGAAGTATGTCGAGCGCCTTGGCGACCGCCTTAAGTCGATCGTCGAGGCTTTGTATTACGAGGCGGATGGCGAGATTTTTGCGCCGCCGCCTCTCAAACCGCCTCTCAAAGCAATAGGCAAAGGTGGTGGCAAAGTTGCCATTAACAAGGTTGGCACTAAGAAATCTGATGCTAATAAATCTGGCAATAGGGCTAGCTAGCTTGCCATAGCATTCGCGCATTGGGATTATATTGAGGCTCGATTGAAGACTTTGCTGATACTTGGCGGCAGTAGTTTGGCGCGTCGTTGGGCAGGGTCTTTGGCGAATTTATTAGAACAGCGCTCTGCTTCGGTGCGTCTGGTCTATGCGCTAGCGGGAGTAACTCCGACGCCGCGTTTGGTGCACCATTCGCTCGAATCACATTTCGGCGGCTTTGGTGGCTGGCATGGTTTAAAGCGATGGCTAGAGGAAAACCGCGCTGTTGCGGTTGTCGATGGCACGCATCCTTTTGCGCATGGCATTTCTGCCAACGCGCGCTTGGCTACTCGCGCTTTGTCCTTGCCGCTTTTTTGTTTGACGCAAAAGCCTTTCCCTCGCAGTTTCTCCGAGCGTCGTTATGAGGCTCACTCTGCAGTCGACCTAAGGCGAGCCTTTTCACGCTTATCATCGGCGCAGCGCCGCCGCGTAGTCTTCGCGTTAGGCGCACGGCGTGTAGTGGAGATTGCTCGGCGCGCACCAGTGCGAAGTTTGTTACTGCGTTCTTTTGCCAGCACCGAGACTATTAGCTCTTTGCGCTACAGGCAGTTACGCTTGCGGCGTGCGCGTGTGCTAGATTTCTGCTCGATGGGTAGATTCTCGGCGCAAAGCACTCGCCTTGAGGCGCGTTGGTTGCGTGCCAAGCGTGTATCGCTACTGGTTTGCCGCGATAGTGGTGCGCGCGAGTCTTACGCTAAAGTTTTGGCAGCAAACCTTTTGTCGATCCCGACATTGATGCTTACAAGAGGGCACTCGCCGCGTGCGTGTGTATTTGGCTCGAGCGAGGATTTGGCTAAGGGAGGAGCAACAAACTTATCAATAAACTCGAGTAGCAGTTTTGCGCCAGTAATTGAGCTATTGCGGTGAGATTTTGCCAACGCTTTTCTTGCGTGCGAGCGATGCTTTGTCTATTGTTGCGTTTGAGACGCATTTTTTGCGACAACCTTGAACGATGGGGTAATAGACTTTGACGACACGTTCGGCTCTCATTCGCGCATTGCACAAGCGTCATCCGCGCCTGCCTTTGCGTGATTTGGACGATCTAGTCACTTCTGTTTTTTCGACGATCACCGAGTGCTTGGCGCGTGGTGATCGTGTTGAGTTACGCGGTTTCGGAGTTTTTTCAACGGCTGCTCGAACAGAACGAGTTGCTCGCAACCCTCGCACAGGAGAAAAAGTTATCCTTAGCGCGCGCCGTGTTCCGATGTTTAGGCTGGGCGACTTATTGCACAAACGCCTGAATGACGAGGATGGCAAGAAGGCGACTTCGAGCGGCAGTGCTACGCCCTCATCGCAGACTTGAGATCTCTGGCATGCGAATTATCAAACGAGTTGTCTTTGCTTTATTGATTTTACTGGTTGTGCTTTTCGCGCTGCTTAACTCTGACAATGTGCGCCTGAACTTGCTGATAACTCCGTTGGGCTTTGAGTTGCCTTTATCGCTGATAGTTTTCGTAGTATTTTTCTTGGGCTTTTTTTTGGGCTGGAGCGGAGCGGTTTTGCGTCAAGGATTCTTGCACCTGCGTTCGCGCCCTCTCTCTTCTAGGAAGGACAGCGAGCAAGAGGCAAAGTGACCGCTTGTGTTGGCTGGAACAGCACCTCTGGATAACTCGGAGCGAGGATTGCTATTATGCGGTCACGGTAGCAGGTCGTCGAGTGCGGTTTCGGAGTTTGGCGAGCTTGCGCGCGCGCTAGAAGCTGGCTCTAGTTGCTACAAGGCTTTTGCCTATGGTTTTTTGGAGTTTGCGCACCCGACTCTAGGCGATGCTTTAGACAACTTACGAGCTCGTGGGGTGAAGGCGATAGACGCGATACCTGGGATGCTACTCGCAGCAGGGCATGCGAAGAACGATATTCCAGCCTTGTTGCGCAACTACGAGCTAGAGCATGGTATAGAGATTCGTTATGGTCGTCCTTTAGGTTTAGACGCTCGCATGCTGGCTGCCTCTGCGCGCCGCGTTCGCGAGGCTTTGGGCGGTGAGGAGGCTGGCTTTCAGTCGCGCTGTCATGACACATTGCTGGTGGTGGTCGGCAGAGGCTCTTCGGACCCTGATGCGAATAGCGATGTTAGTAAGCTCACTCGTCTATTGTGGGAATCGCTGGGTTTGGGTTGGGCTATTACGGCTTATTCGGGAGTTACCTTTCCTCTTGTCGCCCCTGCTTTAGACCTCGCGGTGCGTCTTGGCTATCGCCGCATTTTGTTGTTTCCGTATTTTTTGTTCAGCGGTATTTTGATAGATCGCATTTACGCGGCAGTCGATGCAGCGTCTGAGCGTTGGCGTGAGGTGGAGTTTATCAAGGCTCGTTATTTGGATTGCCAAGACGATGTTGTTGAAACTTTTTTGGCGCGAGTAGCAGAGATATCATCTGGAGATGGCGCGATGATGAACTGTGCCTTATGCAAGTACCGCGAGCTCATCGTAGGCTTCGAGTCGCAGCAAGGAGAGGCGCAGGCGAGCCACCATCATCATGTCGAGGGCATCGGCACAGATCAGCAGGGTGAGAATCAAGCTCATGCCCATGCCCATGCTCACGAGCATAGCCATAACCATAGCCATGCTCCTTACCCGCACGCAAAGCATCCATTGGGAGCTATAACGCTACAAGACTCTCTTACAGACGCTAAGCCTAGTAAGGATTAAAGTATCAGCTTTGAGCTATGCTAAAAAGACTTCCAACTAAAAAGGCTAATAGCCGTGGCGATTGCCTAATCGAGCTCGAAGACTTTGCTGTTTTTCTTAATAGCTTGGCTAAGGATTCGGTTGATTTGATTCTCACCGACCCTCCCTACACTATCAGCAGGCAGACGGGTTTTATGGCGGTGAAGAATGGCGTTAAGCGTTTTGCCGTAAGCATGGAGTTTGGCGAATGGGATAAGCAGCAGATCGATCTCAAGCTACTTGGCGAGAGGATGTATCGCTGTTTGCGACGCGGCGGCACGGCGATAGTTTGGTATGATTTGTGGAAGTTGACCGCGTTGGCTGAGGCGATGAGGGCGGCGGGCTTTAAAATGTTGCGCCTGTTGATATGGCAGAAGACTAATCCAGTGCCTTTGAACATGCGCAAGACCTACCTATCGAATAGCCGCGAGATCGCGGTTGTGGGGGTGAAGGGCGGTAGTCCTACTTTTTATGGCTCTTATGATAATGGTATTTACGAATATCCGATCCCGCGCCATAATGGCAACAAGATTCATCCTACACAAAAGCCACTCGACTTATTTTGCGAGCTTGTCGAGAAGCATAGCGATGAAAATGATTTGGTAGTCGATCCGTTTTTAGGCTCTGGTACTAGCGCGCTCGCGGCGCTTAGCAAGGGTCGTCGCTTTAGGGGTTGTGATATAGACGCACGCTATGTTGAGGCAGCCGAAAAGAGCGTTGCTCGGCTATAGTGGCGCGGTGGTGCAGGTCAGCGATTTTTGTGTATTTTTCAGCCTGCTTGCTCTAGTTCTTATGCGAGCCTAAAAGTAAAGTATGCGCTGTTTCTCCTTCTATCCCTTTGCGTTTTAATAACTTGCCTAATAATTTGCCCAATAATTTGCCCAGTAATTTGCTTAGCATTGCGCCCCCAGACCTTCCGCCCTATCCAAAAGACCCGAGTGCGATAACGCGTTTGTCTTTCGAGCGAGTCGATGCGGCTTGTCCGCATATTGCGCGTCTGCCAGCCTCTCTGCAGCCGCTCGCGCGTCGCATGGTGCATGCTTGCGCGAATCCAGAGATAGTTCCGCTGATCAAGGCCTCCAAGAATTTTGTCGAGAACCTTAAGATTGATGCTAGCTTATCGAGCTTAGCTAGATTGCCAGTATTGTGCGACTCCTCGATGCTTTGCGCTGCTATCGCCCTTATCGCGCCGCACGCGCAATGCTTGACGCATTGTGACGAAGCGAAGAGTCTAGCGCGAGAGCAGAACATCACGCGCGCGATGGCTGGCATCGATCTTTATTACGCTCGTTCGTCTGCCTCTGTTGGCAAGACGATATTTCTTTTCGGCTCTGCTCCGACGGCTTTGTTTCGCTTGCTCGAACATTGCCATGCCGAGCGGAGCGAGCTGCCCGCCGCAACTTTTGCCTTTCCAGTAGGTTTTGTCTCTGCGCTTGAGTCTAAGGAGGCTCTTATTGCGAGTGCCAAGCATAATTCTATGCCTTACATTACACTCATCGGACGCTTGGGCGGTAGTGCTATTGCTGCTGCTGCCTTCAACGCAGTTTTTGCAGAGCAAAAAAGCGACAAAGAAAAAAGCTAATAGCAAAATAAATGAAAGCAAAACAGACGACACGCACTAGGCTCTGGCTTTCTGTGGTTGGTATCGGTGAGGAGGGCTACGCCGCCTTGACATCTGAGGCGCGAGCACTCTGCGCTAAGGCGCAATATATCCTTGGTGCTAGTCGCCATATTGCTAGCTTACCGCAAGAGCTACAGGCGCGCGCGACTACTTGGCAGAGCCCTTTTGCCAAGAACCTCACAAAGCTCGATGCTTTACGAGATAAGGTTTTGCAAAGCACTTCGCCCAATGGCAATCATGGCGCGCTTTCATCTGCGCATGAATATGTTTGTGTTCTAGCGACTGGCGACCCTCTCTCCTACGGCGTTGGCTCGGTTTTGCTACGCCGCTACGGCTTTGAGGAGCTACGGATAGTTCCTTGGCGCGGTAGTTTTTCTTTGGCTGCATCTGCGATGGGTTGGTCGCACGAATCCTTCAGCACTATCACCTTACACGGACGACCTCTTGCGCTGTTGCGCCGTTATCTTGCGCCCTGCGAGCGTCTTTTGGTTATGCTCACTGGTTTGAGGGATATTAGTGCTGTTGCGCGTTTGCTTTGCGAGGAGGGGTTGAGCTCGACGACTATGACTGTTTTGAGTTGCTTGGGTGGCGAGCAAGAGTCGCGTTCTAGCTTCAAGGCGATGGATGCGAGGGGGCGTTCTCTGCCAGTGAAACTCACCTCTCCTTCTTTGCTTGCGTTGCTAGCACTCGAGTTGCCAGCGCGGAGAGATTATTCCACCAAGCCAGCTGGCTCTAGCAAGTTTACTTCGCGGCTATTGGGTCAAAAACTTGGTCTAGCGGACGATGCTTTTTTCCACGATGGTCAGATAAGCAAGCGAGAGGTTCGCGCCTTGACGATTGCCTCGCTTGTGGTCGAGCGCGATGCTTTATTGTGGGATATAGGCGCGGGTTGCGGTTCTATCTCTATCGAGTGGTGCTTGGGCGGTGGCAGGGCTTGCGCTATAGAGCGCGATGCGCGCCGCGTTGCGTTAATCGCGAAGAACCGCGAGAGCTTTGGCATACCAGAGCGTCTAGAGATTCTACATACGGAGGCGCACGATTTCTTGTGTGGTGCTGTTAAAGACTTTTCGCTCGCTCAAAAGAGTAGCTCTAGTCTATCGACAAAGCATGTCGCAATAGAGGGCGTTGCAACAAGGTTTACTGCTCCGCAGGCGATTTTTCTCGGCGGCTGCTTGCAGTTACCTTTGTTAGAACGGCTTAGCGCTCTGCTGGCGGCGCGCGGTCGTTTGGTTGCAAACGCTGTGACGCTCGATGGCGAGAATGTTCTTATAGAGTTTTACAAAAAGCATGGCGGGACTTTGACGCGCATAGGCGTAGAGCGTTTAGAGCGAATCGGTTCGATGGATGCTTTTGCTCCGCAACGGCGTATTTTGCAGTATCTCTACCAAGCGCCAGATAAAGTAGACTCTTGAGCGTATTTATTCTCGTACCATGTCAGATAGTGGCGATGAAAATAGCGGAGCGCGTCTTTATGGCGTCGGCATTGGTCCTGGCAGTCCAGACTTGATCACGCTACGAGCACATAGAATTTTGCAAAAGGTTGCAGTTTTAGCCTATCCCACTCCGCCGAGCTCTAGTTCTCTTGCTCGTAGCATTGCTGCGCCGAACTTGCGTTCTTCCTACATAGAGCTGCCTATAACCATGTCTTTAGACTTGCGTTATTTTCCCGATAGCGAGACTTACGCGCGAGCGGCGCGAGCTATCGAGGGTCATATTCGCGCGGGACGCGATGTTGCTTACTTATGCGAGGGAGACGCAACCCTTTACGGCTCTTTTCTCTACTTGCTACCGCACTTGCGCGACATAAGGGTAGAGATTGTGCCTGGCATCTCCGCGCCGATGAGCGGTTCGGCTTTGTGGCTTTCTGCCTTGGCGCAGGGTAACGAGCGGTTTTCTATTTTACCTTCTACTGCCTCGCGCGAGGCGTTGGCGCAATCGCTGGCTGCTTGTGAGAGCGCGGTTTTTATGAAGGTGGGTAAATCTTTTGCTAAAATTTGCGATCTATTGACAGAGCAAGACCGCTTGCAAAACGCCTATTATATTTCGCATGCTACATTTCCTAATCAGCAGAGAATTTTGCTCACGGATTTATTGGCTGATTTGCCCGAAGATTTTCGTGCGCCGTATTTTTCGATGATCTTCACACCGACTAATACACAGAAAGAGAAGGGCAAAGAGAAGGAGTAGCGATGAAGATGGCAAATAATAAGGACTCTCGAAACGCAGACTCTCAACCCGAAGACTCTCAACCCGAAGACTCTCGAGCCGAGGACTCTCGAGCCGTAGATTCTAAATCCATGGCTTCTTCCAGCGTAGGCTCGGCTGTGTTGTTTTACGCCCCTAGCACCGAGTCTCGTGCGAAAAATATCTTGTCGCTACTTGCAGAGCGCAAAAAGGCTTGCGGAGATTTGAGAGAAGATGGCTGGATTTTTTCGTGCCAGCCCTTGTCGAAGGATGCGCTCGCGCAGGCGTTTGTGCGAGGCTCTGCGATCATTGGTTTATGCTCTGTGGCTATTTTGCTGCGCTCGTTACCTATATCGCATAAGCATAGGGATAGCCCGTTGCTCTGTTTGGCTGGCTCGTTTGCGGAGAATGACCAGCCCGCGGCAGCTAGCGACCAGCCTTCTTGCATTTCTTGCTACATCGTTTCTTTACTCGGCTGGCATCACGGTGGAGCGAGATTGGCTCGCGAGCTGAGTGCCGCTCTCGCTACGGCTGGTGAGGAAGTTAGAATCATCGGCGGTTCTGCGAGCGAGGAACGCTGGGGCTTTGCCCTAGAGGACGCACCGCGAGGTTGGCTTGTTGAGGGAGCGATCGATAAAACGCTCAAGTCGCTCGCACGAGGTGTTGGCTATAGCGTTGTAGGCGAGGCTTGTGCGGGCTTTCCTCCGCAAAAATTTTTTGCAAACGCTAGAGCCGTGATAAGTAGCAAGGAGGCAAGAGGTAATAAAATAAGTAGCGATAAGATAGGTGATAGCGTTATTCGAGTTGCTCTTGGCTATCACGCGCGTGGCGATGAGGACATACAGATTATACCGCGCAGGCTGTCTCTCGGCATAGGCTGCATTCGCGGTGCGCGCGTTGAGGATATATCCTCGTTGGTCGAATCTTGTTTGGATGAGGCTGGCGTTACTCGCTCGGCTCTGTGCGGAGTGGCGAGCGTTTTGTTGAAATGCGATGAGCGCGGTCTTTTGCAATTTGCCAAAACTTGGGACTTGCCACTACGCTTTTTCTCTGCCTCACATTTGCAAGCTATGTCTGTGCGACGAGGCTTGACGGGCGTCGAGGAGGTTGAGCGCGCAGTCGGCACGCCTAGCGTTGCGGAGGCGGCAGCGCTCAGCCTCGTTAGCGTTGCGAGCGATGGTATGGATGGAGAGTTGCTGCTTAGCAAGCGCAAGTCTAGCTTTGCGACTTGTGCGCTTGCTATGGGGGATAGAGTTTTTGCTACAAGCGAGCTTGCGGGAGAGAAGAACGGTTGCTTGAAGTTGCTGGGTCTAGGTCCTGGCGGTGCGATGCTCCGCACAGCGCAGGCAGAGCTTGCGTTGCGCGAGGCTGATGTGGTTGTGGGTTATTCGGGCTATTTTTCGTTGCTCGAGCAAGGCGAGACGCGTGCCGATGCAGAGTTCATCCGCTATCCGATCGGCGAGGAGGAGGCTCGTTGTCGTGCGGCTATTGCTTGTGCGCGACGGGGACAAAATACGGTGCTATTGGGTTCTGGCGATACTGGAGTTTATGGTTTGGCTACTTTGTTGTGGCAGGTGCTGGCGCAAGAAGATTCTGAAAATAACGCCAAAAATAACGCTCTCGAGGTTCTGCATGTTGCTGGCATCTCGGCGATGCATGCTTTGGCGGCACGAGTAGGGGCACCGCTGGCGGACGATTTCTGCGCTATTTCTCTCTCCGATGTTATGACAAAAGAAGAGCAGATACTCAAACGAATAGCTTGTGCTGCTAGTGGCGATTTCGTGCTTGCGTTGTATAATCCTCAGAGTGAGACGCGCCGCAAATTACTACCGCGCGCGTTTGAGATTATGCGCGCCCATCGCGCCCTCGAGACGCCAATCGCTGTCGGTAGACTTGTCGGTCGCAAGGACGAAGAGGTGCATATTTCTACGCTTGGTGAGTTTCAATGCGAGGCTGTCGATATGCACACGATTCTGATCGTTGGTAACTCGCAAACACAACTCTATTGCTCGCCTTATGGCAAACGCCTCTATACGCATCGAGGCTATCGTCTAGCTCATAGTAAAAGCTGATAGGAGTAGAGTGAATTTC
>JABAAS010000001.1:13188-24274 GCA_014238625.1 Alphaproteobacteria bacterium
GCCTCTCTATGGCGAGGATTGTCCGATCATCATAGCCTATAGAGTCGGTTGGGAGGACGAGCTATTTTTGCACGGCACTATTAGCGACATTCGCCCGAAAGTGAAACGCGCGAAGCTAACGCGTACCGCGCTAATTTTTGTCGGTCGAGTTTTCTCCGAACAGGCACAAGCGGCGGCTATGTTTTCTGCCTCTAAGCTGTATGATGCTAAACATAGCCATATTTTTCGGGAGCTGAGTTGCGAGGAGAACGGCTAGCAAGGATAGGTATGGAGAGCCAAGATGTTTGCGCAAGCTGTAGCTGTCATAGAATCTACGAGAGAGAGTGCGCCTGAGAAACCCGGTTGTTACCGCATGCTTGACGATAAGAGGCAAGCTCTTTACATCGGCAAGGCGCGAGATTTAAAGAAACGTCTGCAAGCCTATACGCGTCCGCAAAACTTGTCGAACCGCCTGCAGCGAATGTTGGCATCGACGCATAGCGTCGAACTACTAATCACCAAGACAGAATCCGAGGCTTTGATAATGGAAGCCTCGATGATCAAATCGCTGAAACCGCGCTATAATATACTCCTGCGCGACGATAAGAGCTTTCCCTCGTTATTGTTGCGAGGTGATCACCGTTTTCCGCAGATTCTGAAACATCGCGGTAAGCAGACGATTAAAGGTACTTATTTTGGTCCCTTTGCCTCCAGCGTTGCGGTCAATAATTCGGTTGTAGAGCTACAAAAGATATTTTTGCTACGCAATTGCTCGGATTCGATTTTTGCTCATCGTTCGCGTCCTTGCCTGCAATACCATATCAAACGTTGTTGTGCACCTTGCGTTGGCTATGTTACGGATAGTGCCTATGGTCAGTTAGTTTCTTCGGCGAAGGCTTTTTTGCAAGGCAAGTCGGCAGGCGTGCGCCAGAGGTTGGTAGGGCAGATGGAACGAGCGAGCGCGGCGCGCGAGTATGAGCGCGCGGCGGCTTTGCGAGATCGTCTCGCCGCCTTGACGAAGATTCAAAGCCGTAGCGATGTTGCTCTTCCGCGCGGTGGCGATGGGGATGTGATTAGCATATGCTTGCAGGATGGCGAGAGTTGCGTCGAGATGTTTTGTTTTCGCCAAGCGCGCAATTGCGGCAACCGCGCTTTTTTCCCAAAACACGAAGGGACATTTTCTGCTGCCGAGATAATGGCGTCTTTTATTGCGCAGTTTTACGCCTCGCACCCTCCTCCCTCCACTATTTACGCGCAACCCCGTCCGCATGAAAGCGCGTGGCTCGAGGCTTCTTTAAGCGACCTATACAAGCGTCGCGTTCGTATTCTCACACCGCGCAAGCTAGCATTGTTTTCGCTGGTCTATGACAACGCCGAGGAATCCTTGCGTCGCCGTTTAGTTGACCGCAAGCGTTTTGACGAATCTTTTACAGCCCTTACTAATCTCCTCAAACTGCCAGCACCACTAGAGCGCATAGAGGTATACGACAATAGCCATATTTCATCCACTCACCCTTACGCGGTTATGATTGCAGCCGACAAGCGAGGTTTCGATAAAAGCTCTTATCGCAAGTTTGCGATTCGCAACGAGGATGCTTTTGGCGATGACTACGCGATGATGCAAGAGGCTTTGGCTCGCCGCTTTGCTCGTAGCGATGAATGGGCTCTTCCTTCTTTGTTGATACTAGACGGAGGATTGGGGCAAATCTCTTGCGCGCAAAAGGTGCTTGCTGACCACAAAGCCCTCCCGATTCTTGCAATTGCGAAGGGTGCTGGTAGGAAGGCTGGTGAAGAGAAGATATATTTCGCCAACTCGCAATGGAAAAAAGGAGTTTCTCCGCATCTCGTTTCTTTTCCATCTCGTGCGGGGCTATTTTACTTTCTGCTTCGTTTGCGCGATGAAGCGCACCGCTTTGCGATAGGCACGCATCGCGCCAGTCGTTCGCGCGGGCAACAAGCATCGCAGCTTGACAGCATCGCGAATATCGGAGCGGTTCGCAAACGCCTGCTACTACAGCATTTTGGCTCTCCGCGCGCGATTGCAGATGCCTCTATTGCTGATTTACGCGCGGTATATGGTCTAGGCGAGAAAGCGGTGCAAAGCCTCTATCGCCATTTTCACGGCTAGTATAAGAGGTTTGCACAAGAGGGTTGATAGCGAGCATATTTTCGCAAACAATTTATTTAGCCATTTATTTTATTGAGTTAGCCACATTCTATCGAGTCAGCTAATCTTCTTGCCTATTTTGGTAAAAAAAGGCAGAATTGAGATTGTATGTTGAAGGATCAAGAGATACTTGAGAGTCCTTCTGTTGCCAGACGCTTTGTCGATGGTTGCGGTCGGACGATCAGTTATTTGCGCTTGTCGGTAACGGATCGTTGTGACTTGCGTTGCCGCTATTGCATGTCAGAGCGTCCAGATTTTTTACCGAAGAGCGATGTTTTGAGCTTGGAAGAGCTCTACCGAGTTGCTTGCCTTTTCGTAGCGCATGGTATTGATACGATCAGGATTACTGGTGGCGAGCCATTGGTGCGTAAAAACCTCATGGATTTGCTCCGTCCTTTAGGCGATCTACTCAAGGAGCGCGAGGGTTACGCGCCGCTGAAGGCTTTGACTTTGACCAGCAACGGTACGCAACTTGAGCGTTATGCGGAGGATTTATTTTCTTGTGGTATTCGTCGAGTTAATGTTTCGTTGGATTCTCTGGACGAGCAGGTTTTCTCACACATAACGCGCGGAGGTTCTCTTAGTGTAGTTTTTGCTGGCATCGATGCGGCTTTGCGCGCGGGGATAAGTGTTAAAATAAATTGCGTTGCGCTTGGCGGGGTTAATGTTGCTGCGCGCGAGGTTGACCGCTTGCTTTCTTGGTGTGGCGAGCGAGGATGCGATTTGACCTTTATCGAGGTTATGCCTATGGGCGACATAGGCAACGAGAATCGCTTTGATCAATTTTATCCTCTGACGGAGTTACGTCGTTCAATCTCGCAGCGTTGGACTCTAGAGAAAAGTAGCTATCGTAGCGGTGGTCCGGCGCGTTATGTTCGTTGCGTGGAGACTGGTAGAAACATTGGTTTTATTTCTCCTCTGACGGAGAATTTTTGCGATGGTTGCACACGCGTTCGAGTTACTTGCACTGGCATGCTGTATCCTTGTCTAGGTCAAGAAAGCGGAGCCGATTTACGCGAGTTATTGCGCAGCCCACAAGTTGATGGTCGTACGGACGCTGCTTTGTCGGATAGGATAGCGAGTGTTGTATCGAAGAAGACTCGCGGTCATGATTTTGTTATCGATCACAACAACCGCGCCTCTGTTTCGCGCACGATGAACGCTACTGGTGGCTAAAGAGTCGACTGAAGAGTCGGACTGGCGGTTTTTGTGTCGTCTTTGCGCGTAGCGATTTTCGCAGCCGATACGCAGAAGGCGCGGCGTTGTCGGGCTTGCATCGAGTCTGTATTGACAGCGGTCTCGTTGGATAGCGCGGACTATGTGCTCGCCTTGGGTGGTGATGGTCTAATGCTAGAGGTTTTGCGTCGCTACGGAGTTCGCAAGAAGAAGGTCTACGGCATTAATTGCGGTAGCGTTGGCTTTTTGATGAATGCTTTTGATAGCGATGATTTTAATAATTTAGAGAGCAAACTACGCTCTGCTTCTGCCTATCGCATTTCTCCTTTGGTATTAGAGACGACGCAAGAGGATGGCACGGAGCTCTGCCATATAGCCTTCAATGATGTTTCGTTGTTTCGCCGTACGGCGCAAGTTGCAAAACTACGAGTTATAGTCGATGGCAAGGTACGCCTGAAGGAGTTATTATGCGATGGCATTAACCTATCGACTCCTGCGGGTAGCACGGCGTACAACCTTTCGCTACACGGACCTGTTTTACCATTGAGCTCAAATGTCATGGCACTTATGCCGATAGCAGCGTTTCGCCCTCGTCGTTGGCGCGGGGCTCTGTTGCCGCGCGCGGCTAGGCTGCAGATAGACGCTTTAGAGAATAAAAAACGCCCTATCTCAGCGGTTGCGGATAACGCGGAGGTAAAGAATGTAATTCGTGCGCGCATCCGTCAGGATAAAGGTAGTGCCGTTACAGTTTTATTCGATTCTGAACGCGACTTGCAGGAGCGCGTCATTAAAGAGCAATTTGCGGAAGATTTTTAATGAAGGTTTTTAATGAAAACTTTTGATGAAAATTTTTAAACTTCTGCCAGTGACTTTGCTTAGATACCTCTTGCCTTATCTAAGTGCCTTAGCCGAGCATTCTCATCAAGAGCAGCTACAAGAACAAACATAGAGGTTATCTATGACCGAGTTGTTGGATTTTTGTGTTTTAGGCGCGGGCTCTGGCGGAGTGCGTGCTGCGCGCAGAGCCGCTTCCTATGGAGCGAGGACAGCTCTTATCGAAGAGGTTGCGCTTGGTGGCACTTGCGTTAATCGCGGTTGCATTCCAAAGAAGCTATATGTTTACGCTGGCTCGCATAGAGGAGGCTTTAGCGAGGCGCGCTTGTTCGGCTGGCGAGGATTTCCCGATGCGTCTTTTTCGCTTAGCCACCTACTCTCGCAAAAAGAAGACGAGCTAGAACGTTTGCGAGGTCTCTATGCAAAAAACTGCGCGTCTGCTGGGGTTAGTGTTTTTAGTGGCAAGGCTAGCCTCAAAGGCAGAAAAGGCGACTACTTCGCGATTAGCATCGATGGGGCGCAGTCGCAGGCTCAGGAGTTGCGCGCGAAAAATGTGCTTATCGCAACGGGTTGTGAGCCGCTACCTCTTACGGAGGCGGTTGCTGCAGATTTTGTCGGTGGAGAGTTGGCTCACAGCTCTGATAGGGTTTTTGAACTAGATAGATTGCCTGAGCGAGTCGTAGTTTTGGGCGGTGGTTATATCGCACTCGAGTGTGCTGGCATTTTCAACGCGCTGGGTGCGCAGACGACATTGCTACATCGCAACGATTCGCTTTTACGCTCGTTTGATCGAGGTATTGTCAGGCATTGTTTAGAAGGCGTTGCTGCGCGCGGCGTTGATTGCAGGTTTTCTACTCGCTTGCTGGGTTTGTCGCTCCAGCCTTTTCGAGGGGGCTCGGATAAAACTGGCAACGAGATTCGCGACGAGATTTGTTTGGAGATTGAGGGTGGCGAGTCGATACTTTGTGACTTCGTTTTGGCGGCGATTGGCAGGCGCGCTCGCACGCGAGGATTAGGTCTTGAGGCTTTAGGCGTTGCTTTGGATAAGCGCGGCAAGATTATTACAGGTGCAGATTTTGCGACTTCGGTTGCTGGTATTTATGCTTTGGGAGATGTTACCGACTCGCCCGAACTCACGCCAATTGCTATTCGTCAAGCGGAGGTTCTGGCACGGCGCTTATTTACGGATAGCGATGAGCTTTTTGACGCGCGAGTTTTACCACGCGCGGTCTTTGCAAGCCCCGCTATAGCCAGCGTTGGTTTGTCTGAAGAGGAGGCTCGCAGGCAAGGTAAGGTTCGCATATACGAATCGCGTTTTGTGCCTCTACGCGCGAGTTTTGCGGCGCGCGCTGGCTTTAGCGATCAGGTTATGCTGAAGCTAATCGAGCGTGGCGGCGGTGAGGTTGGTAGTGGCGAGGTTTTGGGCTGCCATATGGTAGGCTCTGATGCGCCAGAGATTATTCAGGCATTGGCACCAGCGTTGCGTGCTGGCGCGCGTAAAAAAGACTTCGACGATGTGATAGCTCTGCATCCGACAAACGCGGAAGAGTTTATGACTATGCGAGACTTTTATGAATAATTTTTGCAAAGGTAATTTCTTACAAGAGTAATTTTTTTGTTATTATTTTTAAATTGAACAAGAGCTGTTTTTGGATAGCTAGTTTAGGAGGTCTGCCACTCATGCGCGGATATTTTGGAGTTGGCGTTGCCAATTTATCTAAGGCTTATAATGCAGGAGCATTGTACCGCACGGCGCATGCCTTTGGCGCGAATTTTGTTTTTGCCTTTGGCGCGAATTTGCCAGCGGGTTTATTGCAGCGAGTAGATACCTCGAAGGTTGGTCGCCATGTACCCTTTTATTGTTACGATCGACTTGAGGAGCTAGTTTTGCCAGAGGGTTGCGCTCTGGTGGGGGTAGAGCTGTGCGAGTTTGCTCGCGAGCTGCCGGAGTTTGAACACCCCTCACGCGCGGTCTATATTTTTGGACCAGAGCGAGGAGATTTATCTCCAGAGATTCTGCGTCACTGCCATAGCGTCATTAAAATTCCCACGCGTTTTTGCTTAAATGTGGGCATCGCTTGCGCTGTTGTTATGTATGATAGAAAATTGAGTTTAGGTAATTGGCGCGCGCGGCGAGGGTTTGGAGCGACAAAAACAAATTTAGAATCAAATATCGATACGACAATTGAAAAAGAAACCGCACGAGATAAATTTAATGGCATGGGTGGCAGGACTGCAAGCGAGAGTTAAAATAAGAATCGATAAAATGAATTGCGAGCTTTTTTAAAATTGTTAATAATTGAGTGGTTATATTATTTTATAATTTTGCAGATTATAATTTATTAACTCTGAGGGTTTAATTTTCAATCGTTGCTTTATTTTTTTGCGCCTTTACCTACGCTCTTCGAGATTCCTAATATGTAGCGTTCGGTCAAGAGCCATTGCAACGACGCTCTGCTTTTAATGAGTTTTTCACAATCTAACCCCGCACCTAGTAATTTTAGCAGAGAGTTGGCGTTCCAGCGTCTAACTTGTCCGCTTAATCTTTCGCGTAAATGGAACAGAACGAAAGGTCGCCAGCTTGCAATCGCGTTCCGCAATTTAAGGCTATTTCCGTGGCTCGCCTGCCGTAAATTTCGTAAAAATTGTATATGCCGCATCGCGGATCTAATTATTACGATACCACTGACTTGCGCTATTCTCAGCTTATCTAAATTAATTAAGCAATTTTCGCCATAACCGTCGAACGCGTCGTACAGAAGCTCACCAATTTTTCCGCTATGCCAATCGCTCAGCAACTGCCAAACCTCATTATCAATTTTTCCGCCAGTTCCATAGTATAAGGTAATTTTTTCTAACTCTTGCAGAGCGGCCATACGATCAACAGACAAAACTTCAGCCATGTCTTGTAGCAAAGAATTTTCTACGAGAATTTTTTCTCTATCTAAAACTTCTCGTAGCATAGGAAGAACATCCTCACCGCTTTCCTCATAACTTGCAAAAGCAGTAGCCTTTTCTGCAAAGATTTTACGCAAAGCCGCATCCTTGCGTAGCATTGCGGTGCGAACTATCAAACTTCCCGCGCTCTTACCTTTGGCTAGTTCCTCTAGACAATTCTCGAATATCTTTTTAGCATCGAACCTCTCTCCCTCCCTCACCTCCAGTAGCACAACCTGCTTGCCCCCAAACAAGGACGGAGAGCATAGCAAATCAGATAGCCTCCGCCCCCCTCTTGTTAGCGCTTGAATGTTTGTGCGAACCACTCCCTCGACATTTTTGCCTTCGCTCGCCTCTCCTGCCAGATGAGCTGCGAGCACGCGTTGCTCGTAATAGCGGGACAAGCCTTCGTTGGGTCCATATAGCAACAGGGCGTTAGGCAGAGATGTTTTCTCTTTTTTAGCCAAGCATGCTTCCAACGCGGCGCGTTTTATAATCATGTCGCAGTTTCTTTGCTATTATTTTTTGCCATTAATTTTTGATTTATTTTTTTGTTTTTTTGCGTTTTGAGCAAAGAAATATAACCGTAAGCGCAGAGATATTTCTCCTGCGGTTCGATCGAGCGCGTGCCTTAGGGCTTCGCTTTTAGCATCGCGCCTTGCAAAGAATTCGGATGACACGGTGTAGTCGCTACGCTCTGAGAAGTTTGCATGCAATAGGATTTTGTTATCCTTACTTTTATTTGTCGAGAGAGTAAATTTAGTATTAACTACCACTCCGCCTATTATGCGCTCGCGCGAGAAATCTCTTTCTCTATTTTGCACGCTGAGCGAGACTTGCAATTTATGCGTTTTTCTTTTTTTATTATCTGTAGATAACCTCTGTTCGAGTAGAGTTCGTAGGATTTGTCCTCTACGCTCTTCTATCGGAGCTATTAGTATTTTTGATAAATTATTAGACGCACTTTCAAAATTATTTTTTTGATATGGCGCAACAGGAGCAAGACAAGCAACCAGCCCCGAGCAACACACAATTGCGCCAGCTATAGCAGCGAAGCGTTTGCCTAGATAAGTTGTTTTGCATATTTTAGGCATTATCGAGGCTAGATATTTTCTACGATTTACGAGGTTTTTTCGGCGATTATATTCACGATTTTATTAGGCACGAAGATAATTTTTTTGACACTTGCCACGCCTAGGTTTCTTTGCACATTATCTTGTTGCAGAGCTTGTTTTTCTGCCGTGCTCTGTTCGCAGTTTGCTGGTAATTTTATGGTAGCGCGCATTTTTCCATTTATTTGCACTGCTAGCACGACTTCTTCTTCGCGCGCCTTGTCTTCGTCAAAATCAGGCCATGCGGTTTCAGTCAGTATTTTTTGTTTTCCGCTCTTTTGCCATAGCTCTTCGGTTATGTGCGGTATGAATGGATGGAAGAGTCGTAGCAAAGTAGCAAATGCGTGAGATTTTTGCGCTTGCGCGTTTTTATCACTCGCGCGACAAGCCTCGATATTGTTGCATAGGCTGCGTAGTTTAGCGATGGCTCGATTAAACCTTAGCTGCTCGATGTCCTTAGTAGCGTCTCGTATGGTTTGATGGGTTATACGTTCTAGCTCTTCTGATGAGATAGTTTTTATCCCTTCGTCACTTCTTTTTATACTTTCGCTTTCTCCACCTATTGCTTCGACTATATTTTCATCCGCCAATCTCCATAGCCTTTGCATAAACCTCGCTGCTCCCTCGATTCCCTCGCCGCTCCACTCGAGGTCTCTCTCTGGCGGCGAGTCTGATAGCATAAACATGCGCGCTGTGTCTGCTCCATAGTCGGAGATAACTTTTTGCGGATCGACTATATTTTTTTTCGACTTGCTCATTTTTTCGCTGCGTCCGCCTATAACATTTGCGCCGCTTTCTTTGTGGAACCATTTATTTTTTTGCGTGCCTTTTCCTCTTTCGACTTGATATGGGAACAAGAATTTTTTGGTTTTTTCATCTTGGTATGTAGCGTGGCAAACCATTCCTTGCGTAAACAAGCCCTCGAAAGGTTCTTTTAGTTCTTCTAGGTATCCGCAGTCTGTAAGAGCTCGAGTGAAAAATCGAGAGTATAACAAGTGTAGGATTGCATGCTCGATTCCTCCGATGTACTGATCGACTGGCAGCCACTTTTGCGCTTGTTCAGAGATGGCTTTTTTTTCGTTTCGCGGGTCGCAAAATCTTAGGAAGTACCACGATGACTCGACAAAAGTATCGAAAGTATCGGTATCTCTTTCAGCGCTGTTGCTACAATTTGGACATTTTGTTTTCCGCCACTCTTCGGCTCTCTCCAGAGGGTTGCCCGGTTTATCGAAAGAGACATTTTGCGGTAGCTTTATGGGTAGCTCGTTGCGCGGCACTGGCACGATTCCGCATTTTTTGCAGTGCACGACTGGAATTGGGCATCCCCAATACCTTTGTCGAGACACTCCCCAATCGCGCAGGCGCCAGGTAGTTTTTCTCTCTCCTGCGCCTTTTTTCTGCAAGGCTTCTGTTGCTTTGTCGATAGCGGCTTGGATAGTCAGTCCGTCGAGGAACTTTGAGCGAAATAATGTTCCACCGCCGGTCCATGCTGTATCTGTAATGGCGAAGGTGAGGCTATCTTCGCCTTTTGGCAGGACGACGGGTTTTACTTCCAAGCTATGCGTTCGAGCGAAGTCTAGGTCTCTTTGGTCGTGGGCGGGGCATCCGAAGATTGCGCCGGTTCCATATTCCATCAAGACATAGTCGGATACGAATAGAGGTATTTCGATATTTTGATCGAGTGGATGTATTAGGGACAAGCCGCTATGTATTCCGCTTTTTTCTTTTTCTGCTCCTTTGCTGGCGTTTTTATCCTGACTGTTTGCTTGTTTTATGTATGTCTCGATTTGCTTATTAGTTTTGGCTAATTTTTCACATAGGGGATGATTTGGCGATATTGCGCAGAATGTTGCTCCGAAGATGGTATCTGGTCTAGTTGAGAATACTACTAGATTTTCTTGTAGATTCTCTTGTTCTGTTTGTTTTTGTTTTATGTTGAATCGTATGACGCATCCTTGAGATTTTCCGAGCCAATTTCTCTGCATGGTTTTGACTTTTTCTGGCCATTTTTCTAATGAATCGAGAGCCTCTAACAATTGTGGCGCGTAATGAGTAATTTTAAAAAACCATTGCGCGAGCTTTCTTTTTTGGACGACTGCGCCCGAGCGCCATCCCTTACCGTCGATGACCTGCTCGTCTGCGAGCACGGAGTTTTCACTAGGGTCCCAATTGACCCAAGCTTCTTTTCGGTATGCGAGTTTTTTATCGAGTAAATCGAGGAACATTTCTTGTTCGTGCTTGTAGTATTTCGGGTTGCAAGTTGCAATTTCGCTCTGCCAATCGATGTCGAGTCCCATCGATTTTAATTGTTGTCGCATTGCGTTGATATTATTTTTGGTCCAAGTTTGTGGATGCTCTTTATGCTCGAAAGCGGCGTTTTCTGCGGGCAAACCGAAAGCATCCCATCCCATTGGATGTAGAACATGGCATCCTTTAGCGCGATGGAATCGCGCCAAGACGTCTCCGAGTGTGTAGTTTCGCACATGCCCCATGTGAATTTTTCCAGATGGGTATGGAAACATTTCGAGGATATATTTCTTTTTTTGCGCCGCCTTTTCATCTAGGTTTTGCGGCTTTTTTTTCGCCTCGTTCCATAGTTTCTGCCATCGTTTTTCGATAGCACTATGTTCATAGCGCGCGTTTTGCTTTCTGCTGCTATGATTTTTTTCGTTTTTATTATCGCTAGAGTTTAGCATCGGCGATCAAGTCGCGCGCGCGCGTCAGCATTGTGTCTTCGATAATTTTTGCGGTATTTTCGTCTGGCTCTTCGTTGCGCCATGAGTTTCCTTGCAAGCGTTGAGAGAATATTTTTACGGATAGAGCATCGCTACGAAACACTGGTCCGATGATTCGCACTGTGAGCTTATATCTTTGATTTTGC
>JABAAS010000001.1:24493-29605 GCA_014238625.1 Alphaproteobacteria bacterium
CCGATTTTTCCTCCGCGTCTATCGCGTTTGTCTTCGACGGTTAGGTTTTCTTCTTTTGTAGCGCGGCGCACGTACTGGCTATCGCAAGCGCTGGCTATGATTATCACGACTAGGCTTGCTATAATTACCAAGTATGAGCGTATTTTTCTATGAGCTAGCATTTCGTCAGTATATCAGAGTGCTGTTATCAGGCAAGGATATGGAAAGTTTATAGCAAGGGGATAGGTGGTTCGCCATAAATTTAGTTTTGGAGATTATCGTTACTATAGCGAAGATTTTTATAGCAAGAAAAAAAGGCATTCATGGTTTATAATACCTCTTTTCTGGAGGAGTAACATCGATGGATAAATCGTTAGAATTCACGCCGCCTCACCGCTGTTATATCGATGGTGCTTGGGTTGAGTCTGATAAGGGTTTGCGTTTTTCGAGCATTGATCCGGCGACTGGCGACATTTTGGCAGAGGTTCCGGACTTGGGAGCTCTTGAGACGCAATCTGCGATATCGGCTGCTGCACGAGCGTTATCGGATTGGCGCTCTCGGACGGCTTCCGAGCGAGGTCTTTTTTTGCGTCGTTTTGGTGAGTTGCTAGGCGATCATAAGGAGAGCCTTGCGCAGCTTTTGACTCGCGAGCAAGGTAAGCCGTTGCTCGAGTCTCGCGGCGAAGTTTCTTACGCTCAGTCTTTTTTATTTTGGTTTGCCGAGGAAGGTGCGCGCTTGTATGGCGATATAATACCTAGTCATACGATTGACGCACGTTTGCTGGTAATGAAACAAGCGGTTGGGGTTTGTGCTTTGATCACGCCGTGGAATTTTCCCTACGCGATGATCACGCGTAAGCTTGGCGCGGCTTTGGCGGCGGGCTGTACGGCTGTTGTCAAGCCGGCGGAGCAAACTCCTTTATGCGCGCTTGCCTTGGCGCGTTTGGGTGAGGAGGCTGGTATCCCGCGCGGAGTTTTCAATGTAGTTACTGGCGACGCGCAGGCTATCGGCAAGACTTTGATGTCGAGCGACATAGTTCGCAAGGTTTCTTTCACTGGCTCTACAGATGTTGGCAAACTTTTGATTTCGCAATCTGCTGCGACGGTTAAGAAACTTTCGTTAGAGCTAGGCGGTCACGCGCCTTTCATTGTTTGCGAGGATGCTGATCTCGATGAGGCTGTTTCTGGAGCGATTCTTTCGAAGTTTCGTAATAGCGGTCAAACTTGCGTTTGTGCGAACCGCTTTTATATCCATGAATCTCTTTACGATTCTTTTGCAGAGCGTTTTGCCGAGAAGATATCAGAGCTAAATGTTGGCAATGGTCTTTTACCGAACACGCATTTAGGTCCTTTGATAGACTTAGCTGCGGTTGAGAAGTCTGAGCGCCATGTTTGCGATGCGCGAGATAAAGGAGCGAAGGTTTTGTTTGGGGGCTCGCGCGACAAGGCGGGAGGTAATTTTTTCCAACCCACTCTATTGGGCGAAGTAGAGGACTCGATGCAAATTCTGCAAGAAGAGACTTTTGGTCCTATCGCCCCTTTGGTAAGATTCAGTAGCGATGAGGAGGTATTGCGCCGAGCGAACTCTACGCCCTATGGTCTTGCGGCTTATTTTTATAGTCGCGATGTCGGCAGGGTTTTCCAGTTTGCCGATGATTTGGACTACGGGATGGTCATAGCGAACTCTGGAGTTTCATCGAACGCTTGCGCCCCATTTGGCGGGGTTAAGCATTCTGGCTACGGGCGCGAGGGCTCAAAATATGGCATTTTGGAGTATGTTGACATCAAGTATCTGCTAGTCGGTGGCATCGGCTCTTAGCCTTATGCAGTACCTTATGTGATACCTTCCGCCATTTTTTGAGTGAGCTCTAACATTCGATGCACGAATCCCCACTCGTTATCATACCATGCGGTTGTCTGGAATGCTTTTGGGTCGAGCTCTTTTGTCTCCAATAGGTCGTATATTGCACTTTCGCTACGATGGAGGAAGTCTACGGATACGAGCGGTTCTTCTGATACGGCGAGGACGCCCTGCATGCTTGTTTTTGCCTTTTCGCGCATTGCTTGATTTATTTCCTCGATCGAGCAAGCCTTTTGTGTAACGCAATCGAATATGAGCGCGGAGACGGTTGCAACTGGAACTCTCAGCGAACTACCGATAATTTTTCCTTTTAGCTCTGGAATTGCCAGAGCGATTGCACTAGCGGCTCCGGTTGAGGTTGGTATTATCGAGATGTTAGCGGCGCGCGCACGGCGCGGATCTTTATGAAATTTGTCCAGCAGATTTTGATCTGGTGTGTATGCGTGGCAGGTTGTTGCGAAACCGCGCTCGATTCCGCAAAGTTCTTGTAGCACAGCTGCGATTGGCGCGAGGCAGTTAGTAGTGCAAGACAAGGCTGATACGATGCGATGTTCTGGTTTCAGCTTGTTGTGGTTGACGCCTATGATGATCGATGCGTCGGGGTTGTTAGCAGGTGCTGAGATAAGGACTTTTTCCGCACCCCTTTCGAGGTGCAAAAGCGCGCGCTCGCGCGTTTTATAAGCCCCGCTACATTCCAGCACGATTTTGACCCCTAGCCTTGCCCAATCTATGTTTTTCGCCTCTCTTTCGCGTAGGCAGATAATTTCTTGCTGCCCACAGCGCAAAATGTCTTGCCCTACGGTCTCGATTGGGCTTTGCAATATCCCGTGTAGCGAGTCGTAGCGCAACAAATGCCTTGCGTCTGCGGCGCAAGCGGTGGGGTTAGAGCTACCGTCGTTTATTGCGACAATTGAGATATTTTCTTTGAACTTTGCGCATTTATCCTCGATCCAAGCGCGCACTATTAAACGTCCGATTCGTCCGAATCCATTTATGGCAATTTTTATGGGCATTAGATTTTCCTATTTTATGGTTTTTATAGCAAGCCGCGCGACTTGAAACTTGTATGTCCCTCGCGCGAGACTATTATGTGGTCGTGCAGAGTCATCCCTAGTTCTTCGGTGATTCGTTTTATCGTTCGCGTTAGTTCTATATCGTCGAGCGAAGGAGTTATGTCGCCGCTCGGATGGTTATGCGCGAGCACCATTCCGCTTGCGCCATAGTTGAGTGCTCGTTTGATTATTTCTCTAGGATATACAGCTGTTGTATCGATAGTGCCTTGCTGAATAATTTCGTCTTTAATAATTCTGCATTTTTTATCGAGAAAGAGCACCCTGAACTGCTCGACCTGTACGCGAGCGGACCTTGCGCGGCATAGGTTTATGATTTGTTGCCAAGACGATATTACATCGGTTTGCACTTCTTCGCTCAGCATTCTTTCAGCGGCTGCTGCGGTTAGCTTTATGACAGCGATGGAGCTTTCTGCTACTCCCTCGACATCTTTAAGCTCTTGCTGTTCTGCGCTTATTACATCAGCGAAGCTTCCGAATCTGGCGATCAGTTTTTTAGCGAGTGGTTTTAAGTCTTGTCTTGGTACTGCGAATGTTAGTAGCAGTTCGAGCAGCTCGTAATCTTGCATATTTTCGCCGCAGTTATGCAGGAATCTCTGACGCAGGCGTTTTCTGTGTCCTGCCGTATCTGTTGGCGTTGACTTTTTTTTTGTCACTATTTTTTATCACTCGTTTGGGTATGGCGGTTGATGCCATCCTTTTGGCGAGGTTGTAAATATCTCGCAACCGCCATCGACTATTCCGATCGTATGTTCGAATTGCGCCGATAGTTTTCGGTCGCGTGTAACGGCGGTCCATCCGTCTGGCAAGATTTTCACTTCTGCTTTGCCACTATTTATCATTGGTTCGATGGTAAAGATCATCCCGACCTTTAACGGCAGCCCTTCGCCTTTTTTTCCGTAGTGCAGTATATTCGGAGCTTCGTGGAAGCTGCGTCCGATTCCGTGTCCGCAAAAATCTCGCACGACTTGCATCCGTTGTTTTTCTGCTATTGATTGTATGGCTGCGCCGATATCTCCGAGCGTATTTCCTGGCTTTGCAACCTTGATTCCGCCCATCATAGCTTCGTATGTTATACTAGTTATGCGTTGAGCTACGATGGGTATTTTTTCACCGACCCAGTACATCCTACTTGCGTCTCCGTACCAGCCATCGAGTATTACTGTTATATCGATATTTGCGATATCACCTTCGCGCAGTATTTTTGTCTCGTCTGGTATTCCGTGGCATACGACATGGTTTACGCTAATGCATGTAGCTTTAGGGAATCCACGATAGTTGAGTGGTGCGGGTATTGCGTTATTATCTCTAATATATTTTTCGCATATATGGTCTATTTCAGCTGTGTTGCATCCGACCTTCACCTTTGGTGTTATGAAGTCGAGCGTCATGGCTGCGAGTTTCCCAGCACGATGCATGGCGGAGAAATTTTCTTTGCTATATATATTTATGTGCGGGCGCATTATCTAGGCTGTTGAGCTTTCTGTTGAGCGTTTTTTTTGTGATTAATAGCTTGAGTTTCGCACCATTTTTCAGCTTTTTGCAGGTCTTGTTCTGTTGTTGTCAACCATCGTTTTTCACCTTTTGTATCGCACTCGCACTTCCACAGAGGAGGTCTTATCTTGACCATGTCGATGATATACCTGCAAGCCTCGAATGCGTTGTTCCGCCCTTCACTTAGCACTGCGACTAGGACGATAGTCTCCCCGAAGGGTATTTCGCCAATACGATGTTGTATAGTTGCGGCCTCTATTTGCCATCGTTGTTGCGCTTCCTCGATGATTTTTTGCATGCATAATTTTGCCATTTCTGGGTAGCAATCGAGTAGCAAGGATTGCAACTCGATGTTTTTCCCTTGCTCTATAGTTCTTTTTCTTTTGGCGATTCCAGAAAAGCTTGCGAGTGCTCCGCACTGCTTTTTTTTTGCATTATGCTTTTCCACGAAGTAGCGAAGCGCATCGTATGGGCAGAAGGCAGCTTCGTGCAGTAGCACGCTCATGCTATTTAGCCTCCAGTTATGGGTGGGAAGAAAGCGACTTCGTCTTGCGGCGCGAGTTTTTTTTGTCTATCGACTATCTCTTTATTGACGGCGACTTTCACGAGGCTTTCCTCAGCGAAGACTTCTTCGTATTGCTTACCTTTTTTACGCAACATTTCGATCAGCTTATCGACGTTATCGATAGAGCTATTTGTTTCGATTTC
>JABAAS010000020.1 GCA_014238625.1 Alphaproteobacteria bacterium
GTCTAGGTAGCAAAGGGGGCAGCAAGGGGGGAGGTAGCAAGAGCGATGACGATGCGCCTTCTGGTGCTAAGAAGGGAAGAGCGAAAAAGAGTACTGCTAAGAGCGGCGCCAAGAAGAAGTCTTGACTATAGGCTAGGCTATAGAAAAGGGGGGGGCGCGAAAATGGGGGCGCGGGGTTGTAGATAGAGATTATTTTACGAGGATTTAGATGTTCGACATAGGTTGGCAAGAGTTGCTGGTGTTGGGGGCGGTAGCGATGGTGATTTTTCCACCGAGCGAGTATCCTGAGCTATTGCGCGGGGTTGTTGGTTTGATGCATCGCTTGCGTCGCATGGGCGAGGATGTGCGCGAGGGTATAGACGATTTTTCGCAGAAGCACTTGAGCGAGGAGTTTGAGAGCATCGAGGGAGCGCGGCGTAGCATTGGCACTTCGTTTGGCGAGACGCAGAAACTGCTTCGTCAATCAGTCGAGAACAAAGACAACTTGATTGCGGATTTAGAGTCACGAGTTGGCAAGGGCAAGGTAGATAGTAAGAGCAAGAGCGAGAAAGCTGGCAAAAAGGTTACTAAGAAGGTTGCCAAAAAGGTTGATAAGAGTTCTGTTAAGAAGGTTGTTAAGAAGATAGAGACTGGCAAAACGCAAGCTCAAAATAAACTCAGCCAACCCGCCAGCAAACCTAGCCGCAAACCCTCCAGTCCAAGCTCTAACCCAAGCTCCAGCCGAAGCTCTAAGCCAAGAGTTGCCTCTTAAACTGGCTAGCTTTGCTTTAGAGATTAGTATTTTTCGACATTTTTGAAAATTTTTGAGTATTTTTGCGTGTCTGACAAGCAAGACATATTTTTCCACTTGCGCGAGTTACGCAGGCGATTTTTCTACGCGCTTGTCTTATTTTTTGTGATTTTCTTAATAGCGTTTTTCTACGCGAAGGAGATATTTAATGTGCTTATGCGCCCACTGACTCTACTTCTGGGCGGAGAGGTTGGCAGGGGTATGATTTACACGGCGATGCAGGAGCAATTTTTGACGGAGATAAAACTGTCGATGTTTACGGCATTGCTTATAGCCCTCCCTCTGATGTGCATTCAGGTATGGATATTTGTAGCCCCGGGTTTGTATCGTAAGGAGAAGGCGGCGATGTGGCCATTTTTACTTGCGACTCCGTTATTATTTTACTTAGGAGCGAGCTTTGTATATTTTGTTGTGCTACCAGTAGCTTGGAAGTTTTTTTTAGGCTTTGAGCAAGCTCGCGAGGCTGGTCACTTGGCGATCCGCCTAGAGCCTAAGGTAGGAGAGTATCTATCGTTAGTTATGCGATTGATATTAGCATTTGGCATCTGTTTTGAGCTACCGGTGTTACTTATGCTACTAGTTCGAGTGGGCATTACGAGTGCCGAGGCGTTACGCAAGAAGCGTCGTTATGCTATTTTGATAGCGGTTATTGTAGCGGCGGTTTTGACGCCGCCTGATCCATTTAGCCAGATAGCGTTGGCGCTTCCGATAATTTTGCTTTATGAGGCGTCAATTTGGGGAGCGCATTTAATGATGGGCAAAAAATAGAGTTTAGAGAATAGAATGAATAATTTAGAAACGACTACATGGAATCAGAGCAATGCATGACATTAAGGAGATAGAGAGGGATCCACAGGCTTTCGATGAGGCGATGCGCAAGCGAGGATTACCTAAGCAGGCGCAAGAGTTAATAATGCTTTACAAAAAAATGAAAGGTGGGATTTCTTTACTGGAATCGAGTCTGGCAAAGCGCAATATGGAATCTGAAAAGTTTTCACAGATTTCAAGCAATAGTAAAAGCGATGAAAAGAAGGCGATAGTAGTAAAAACCGTGAAAAAGACGAGGCAGGAAATATCAAAACTTAAAGAAGTGACCCATGATATATCATCGATACTGTTCTACAAATTGTTTCGCCTGCCTAATATGCCAGCGGCGCAGGTACCGGAGGGCGGTGATGAGTGCTCCAATAAGTTTCTCCGCGAGACTGGCAAGGCACCTGCTTTTAAATTTAAAGCCAGATCGCACGATGAGATAGGGGAGTTATTAGATGGAATGGATTTTCCGCGCGCTGCTAAGGTTGCGGGTGCGCGTTTTGTTATTCTCTACGATCAAGTTGCGCGCCTAGAGCGCGCTCTTGCGCATTTCATGCTGGACGTCCATAGGCGCGAGTTTGGCTACCGCGAGGTTAATATACCGGTTTTAGTGCAGGGTCAAACTCTTGTTGGCTCTGGTCATCTACCGAAGTTTGAAGAGGACTTGTTCAAGACGAATGATGAGAAGAGCCCGCGTTACCTTATACCTACGGCGGAGACGGTGCTAACGGGGTTGCACGCGACGGAGGTTTTACAAGAGGAGCAATTTCCACTGCGCTATGTCTGCTGGAGTAACTGCTTTCGCGCGGAGGCTGGTGCTGCGGGCAAGGACACGCGAGGTCTTATCCGCTTGCACCAGTTCTCGAAGGTCGAGCTAGTTAGCTACACTACTCCCGATAAATCAGATGCGGAACACGAGCGCATGACGAACTGCGCGGAGGAGATATTGAAACGTTTAGACTTACCTTATCGAGTGATGTTGCTTTGTGCGGGGGATATGGGCTTTTCGGCGCAGAAGACTTACGACCTAGAGGTGTGGCTACCGGAGCAAAGAAAGTATCGCGAGATTTCGAGCTGTTCGAACTGTGGAGCTTTCCAATCGAGGCGTTTAAAGGTGCGTTACAAGCGCAAAGGCGAGAAGGGGACTTTCTTCCCACACGCGTTAAACGGCTCGGGTTTAGCGATCGGACGCACGATGGCGGCGTTGCTAGAGAACTACCAGCAAGCCGATGGTAGCGTTGCCTTACCTGAGGTGTTACACAAATATATGGACGGCGAGAAAAAACTCAACTTAGCAAAATAGCTAGAATCTTAGCATTTTTCGTTTTACGAAACGCGCGACAAATTTTCAGCTCTATTGCTTGCGTTGAGGCATTATGTTAAAAAAAGTTTGATAACGAGATTACCTTTAGAACCAACCTAGCCTCAGCCCATTATGAGCAACTTTCCCGCGCCACCCTCTGCTATTCCTAGCGCCCGCTCTGTCGTAGCCGCCGCCTATCGAGTCGCAAGTGGTAATACAAGTGGTAATCTAAGTGGTTATCTAAGCAGCCCCTTATTATTCCTACTATTATTTTTATTTTCGCTTTTGCTTTCTGGCTGCCAGCAAGGAGGCAAGGTTACGCTACGAGCGGTTTCGCTTGACGATCGTATTGATCGTTACCAGCTACCTGCTGGCACGCATGTTCCGTCTGTTTCTGGGGGAGTATTTCCTGGCGATAGTGACATAGTAGGCAGCAACTTGCGCGGAGCTGCGGTCTCTGCTCCGCGCCAGAGTTCTGCCTCAACCGAGCTACAAGCGGAGCAGCAGGCAGCGCCTAGTCGCAGTCACAAGGTAAAGAAGGGAGAGACATTGCTATCGATCGCGCGCAGTTATGGAGTTAATCATAAGGAGCTAGCGGCGGCGAATGGTTTGAGCAATCCCAATCAGATACGCATAGGTCAGACTCTTTTAATCCCTGGAGCTGGAGGTAGCGGCGATTTTGTTGCTGGCGAGCGGCGTCATATTGTCAAAAGCGGCGAGACTCTCTACAGCATTGCGCGCAAGTATGGCACTACTGTGCGCAACCTTACGCGAGGCAATCGCATTAAGCGAGCGGACAAGCTGAACATAGGTCAGCTGCTTATCGTAAATGCGGGAGCGGTCAAGCAGGCATCGGTTAAGACGCAGAGTTCGACTAGTAGCAGTAGCAAGAGTAGCAAGAGTTCTGGCAAGGCTTTAGCGACAGCTCCTCGGCGCGAGCGCAAGGATTTTTTGCGCCCTTTAGATGGCAAGGTTATCCGCCGTTTTGGCGAGAAGAGTTTTGGTCAGCATAACAACGGCATCGACATAGGAGCTAGCGCGGGTTCTTCTGTTAGGGCTACGGAGAATGGTATAGTTGTCTATAGCGGTAAGGCATTGAAGGGCTTTGGCAATTTGATTTTGGTTCGCCATGCGGACGGCTACTTGAGTGCTTATGGTTACAACCGCAAGAATTTAGTTTCACGAGGCGATAGAGTTAAGCGCGGACAGACTATAGCGGAGGTTGGCAGTTCTGGCGATGCGCGCAAACCTATGTTGCACTTTGAGTTGCGCAAGAGCTCACAGCCGGTCGATCCTCTGAAACATTTTTCCAAAAGCTAGAATAAGCCAGAGTTAGAATAAGCCAGAGCTAAAATAATCTAGTCCTCGCTCTATCAAATTTTTCAGTTGCGTTATTTTATATGCCAACCTCCTCGCGCCTACCCCCTTATCGTCCTGCGCACAATCGCCACTTTTCTCTCAATCCGACAATAGAGTTTGGCAACGACTTACCTTTAGTTTTGCTAGCTGGTCCTTGCGCGTTAGAGAGTGCCTCGCATGCGCTTGAGGTGAGCAGTGCGATAGACGAGATAGCTCGTTCGCGTTCGTTGCCTTGGGTCTACAAGACTTCGTTTGACAAGGCTAACCGCTCTTCGCTATCGAGCTCTCGCGGTTTAGGTTTAAGTTCGTCGCTAGAGGTTTTTTCGGAGCTAGCTAGCCGCGGCATTCCGACTATTACGGATGTGCATGAGTCTTGGCAATGCGCGGAGCTATCGAGCGTTGTGAGCATGCTACAGATACCTGCATTTTTATGTCGTCAGACGGACTTACTAGTAGCTGCGGGCGAGACGGGTTTGTTAGTTAATGTTAAGAAGGGACAGTTTCTCTCGCCATTGGACATGGCTTATGTTGCAGAGAAACTATCGTTGAGCGGTGCGGGTGGTGTATTACTTTGCGAGCGCGGGACGAGCTTTGGCTATAATCGTTTAGTTGTAGATATGGCTGGCTTATGGACGATGGTTCAGAGTGGCTACCCGGTTATTATGGATGTTACGCACTCTGTGCAGCGTCCTGGCGGCGAGGGGGGTAGCAGTGGCGGCGAGCGCGCGCAGATACCGGCATTATTGCGAGCTGCTTGTGCGATTGGTGTTGCGGGAGTATTTATTGAGACGCATCCAGATCCGGACAAGGCACCGAGCGATGGCAAGAACATGCTGCACATAAAGGACTTACCGAGCATTTTAGACATGGCGATGGAGTTTGACGAGCTAGCGAAGAGGGAGGTGCGTTAGGCTGGACGAGCTTTTATTAAATAGTTTTGAGCTTTCACGACTTGAGCTTTTATGATTTGCGGTAGACTTTTATCTATTATTTCTTGGCGTAGTTTATGGCGTAGTTTATGGCGTAGTTTATTTCGTGCGCCTTATAGTTTCAGCGGCGAGCTACCCGATAGGCGACTGCATGCCTATCGTATCAATTCGCCCCATAGCTCTCATAGTGACTTGATAGACGAGCGTCTTCGCTCGATTTTTACTGACGCGCCATCTTATATGTTTGTTGCGGGCGAGCGGCGATCTATTACTTCAGCGCGCGTCTACTTGCGGAGAGCCCCTAGTTTTGCGTCGAGCATTGACACGGAGCTTTTTTATGGCAACGAGGTTCGCTGTTTTGCTAGCGATAGGGGCTGGAGCTGGGTTCAGAGCGCTTTAGATGGTTATGTTGGCTATGTTCCGAGCGATGTTTTAGGTGAGCTTGCGACTAGTGGCGGGATAGCTAGTAGTATGATAGTTAGTGTTGCGTTTTGCTTATGCTATGAGGCGGCGGATGTTAAATCGGAGAGTTTTTTAGAACTAGCGATGGGCAGTCGTATATTGGTTGACGAGGATTTTTACGAGAATGGTTTCCTACGCACGCGATTATGTGGCAAGTGGGCATACATCAGCGAGCGGCATGTTATTGCGAGTGAGGATTCGGTTGCTAGGGGTTATAACACTAAGGGTGATAACACTAAGGGTTATAAAGTTAGGGGTAATAACAAGGACATTGACTTTGTTTCGACGGCGGAGCGTTTTTTAGGCGTTCCGTATTTGTATGGCGGTGGTTGTTATGCGGGCATTGATTGTTCGGCTTTACTGCAGACGGCGATGAGCTTGCATGGAATAGATTGCCCGCGCGATGCGGACATGCAGGAGGGTCTTTCGGGGCAGGGAGGGGTAGGAGGCTCTTTAGGCATCACGGACAGCGCGAGCGTAGATAGGGCGATGAGCGACTTACGACGAGGCGATTTAATTTTTTGGAATCGTCATGTTGGCATTATGTTGGATGGAGAGTATTTTTTGCATGCGAACGCGGGTTTTATGGAAGTTTCGCGCGAGCTATTGAGCGATGCTCGAGCGCGTATTATGGACATAGAGGGAGAGATTCGCACGATACGGCGATTGGATAGAATAGGCTAGAGCACTAGAGAGGGGCAGAGGACGAGTCTTCCTTGTAGGCACAGAATTAAGAGATGTTAAACAAATAGGGAGCGCGAGGGACGAGTCCCTCGCAAAAAAGCCCTATGCAATAAGGGACTCGTCCCTGCTTGCTACGGCACGCTTAAAATTGCTTAAAAGTGCGCGAGACGAGTCTCTGCTTGCAATGCGCTAAAGCACGCAGTGCTAAAGCACGGCTTGCCCGTGCGCAACTCGATTTAGCACATTATAGTTATTATTAATTTATACTTATTCTACTATAAGCAGTTGCAAGAGGTTTAAAACGATTATAGAGCAGATTATGGGGCAATTATTCTGCTTATTGAGAGACTTTTAGATTACATGTAGCGATTAGCAATCACAAAAAAGTGATTAGTTATCACGCTTTTGTGAATAGACAATCTAGTTTGAGTTGCGCGATATTATGGATTGTCTTCCTACTAACGAGGACGAACCAAAGAGACCCCTGCGCTATCTCTCCCCTCCCCATAAGCGCGGGGGTTTTTTTATTTAAAGAAGCCTTACGGATTGCTACTGCTACCGCTATGCCTGAGCAGGTTTGAGATAGAATCCAGACTAACACTCGACTTACCTTCGTCGCTCTGTAGCTTAGAAAACCCAGTCGGCAGTTGCGTAAACACGGCATCTGTCACCTTTGTTAGAATCAGGTTTTTATCTTTATCTTCTGCGACAGTGTAAACGAATTCGTAAGAATCTAGCACATCTTTTCTATGTCGGCATATTGTCTCATTATGACTAAAGGCAAAATAGACGCGCACGGAGGCTGCGAGCGCAAAAAATAGCGTAGTAGCTACTAGTATCTTTCCCCCTATGAAACTCACCAGAGCAAAATAATTCATCCTATCGTCATAACTATTATGAAAATATTCACTGCTTGTTAAAAACATCCCAAAACCTAATAACGATAAGAAAGAAATAACCGCTACCCCCAAAGCCAAACCACTCCTGCATTTATATTTATCTGCAGTCTCATTAAATTTATCTCTTCTCATTTCTAATAATTTAGAAATAGTGGGTTTATTTGGATTGTCCTTATACTCTAGGTATACTGTTTTTACATATTTCATTTTATCTGATAATAAGTATTTTATCCAAATGATAGAACACTTATTATCAGTAGATTCTTCGTCTCTTCTCTTGCAATAATTGTTGTATTCAATACCTGCATCAAGTACATTTGATAAAAAAGCTATTATCATTACTTTTTGAGCTTCTCCAAGATGTTTAATAAAATCTTTTAAATCACCTTGACTTACTATATTTACTGTTTCATGTATATCTGAAAAAAGATTTTTAATATCTTTATTATTAAGCACTGCAAAGACATCAACTTTAGTATACATTAACAGCGATAGACCATTTTCAATATAAATCCCTCCAGATTTCATAAGAGCACTAAATTCCTGTAAGCTCTCTAGCTGTACTTCAGCCGACAATTGCGGATACTCTTTAATTAATTTTTCAATTTTATCCATTTTCTGCTCCTGTATTTTACATCTACAAACAACCACCACAGAGTAGCAATAAAAGCTAAATCAAGCAACCATTCGCAACCCTTAATCTTGTGCCTGCGCGGAAGACTCGTCCTCCCGCGCGCCCGCAAGGTAGCGCAAGCGAGCGTAGGCACAGCCAAAACAACAATCACCCCCGCCTAAAACTATTTAAAATGCGCTAAAGCGCGTTGCGCACGGCAAGCCGTGCGCTTTTAAGCAATTTTAAGCGTGCTAACGCACGCACTGCTACGCGCAGGGCTTTTGCGGGGGGCTTAAGCCCCCCACACCCCCCTTATTGTTAACATCCCTTAATCCCTAATCTTATTGCGAAGCACAGCTCAACAACTAACAACTCGCACTATTGCACGATCGGACTCTTCGGATAAAAAGCATGGAAAGCAAAAGCAAAATCGACAAAATAAACGACCCCCACCTTCTCGCCACCCGCCCCCTCGCGCCAAGCATAAACCGACCCGACATCCTTCCCTTCAGCAATCACGGCATTATCCAACGCCGAGTTCTGCCCGCCCCGCCACTCGATTACAACCTCGCCCCACTTCACCGAGCCCTCCCTACGCAACTTCGAGAGCGCGACCGCCTTCCGTCGAGAGCCCAACGACACCACCCTAGCCAACGGCTGGATCCCTTTCGGCAACTTCCCACGATAGAGAAACGGAATCTTGCTTGAATCGTAACCATCATAAGGATTGCTACCATAATCCCGAGTGAAGACTTCTGGCGGCAGAGCCACCTCGCCATTTTCCGCGCGAGCCTTAAACTCTCCCCACGCCTCCAACCTTGAGGGCAAGACCTCAAGTTTTTCACCGAGCAGAGAACCGACGATAGCCTCACCGAGAAACTGCTGCCACCAGCTTTCAGTCTCACGATCGTACATAACGAGATCCGACTTTCGCAACCGCCCGGTAGTGCCAAAGGTTAGCTCGCGCCCGCGCTTTGTTTTTGCGGAGAAAACGATAGCCGAGTTGCATAGAGGACAGAAAGTAGCGACGATAGGCTTACCATTTATCCGATCGTTTATGATTTCGTGCCATATGAGGAATCGCAGAGGATAAGCCCTCTCGTTTCCGCCAATGTTTATGGAGAGCACTGGCTCTTTGTCTTTTATGTTTTTGACCTTCTCCCTACGATCTTTCACCGAGACGATAATCGGAGCATTTATGGCAGGTATTCCATCTCTGGGCGGTCCGCCACTGATTATTTCTGCGAGGGGTACGGAATGCCTAGAGAAATCGGCTTTAGGAAACTCTTTTTGCCAAGCGAGCGGAGGCTCTTTCGCGCCCGCACTAGTGATTAACGAGACTAGCAAAAACGCGATGAGCAAGAACAATCGAGAGCAATAAGACATAGCGAGCATCAAAATATTAACACGAGACATTTAGGATAGTAGAATTTTCAGCCATCAGTTGCTAGAGTATTACCTTGCCAAAGTAATATATTATGGCAATTTATTATAGACTTTGTTTTTACGACTTTCACGAGATTTCAGATAACCCATGCCATCGATAGTCAGCCTACAAGCTCGCGAGTTGCTGGACAGCCGCGGCGTTCCGACTCTAGAGACGGAGGTGTTACTAGATTGCGGCACGCGAGCTCGCGCCTCTGTTCCCTCTGGCGCGTCGAAGGGAGCTTTCGAGGCTACGGAGCTACGCGATGGCGATAGTAGTCGTTATGGAGGGAAGGGAGTTCTTGGTAGCATAGAGCTAGTCGAGGGCGAGATTGCCTCGTTGCTATGTGGTTTTGATGCGAGCGATCAGGCGGGTATAGACGCTGCTTTATGCGCGCTAGATAGGCAAGGCAGCTTGGATAGGATGGAGAAGGGCAACCAGCAGACGCAGGAGCAGGAGCAAAACAAGGCTCAGCCTCACGACACTTTACGCCCGAAGAGTTATTTAGGTTCGCAGGCTTGCTTATCGGTTTCTTGGTCGATAGCTCGCGCGGCTTCATATTCTGCGGGAGTTCCGCTTTATCGTCATTTAGGTGGTATTCGCGCGAGCAGATTACCAGCCCCTCTTATGAATGTATTGAACGGTGGAGCTCATGCGCAGAATGGTCTTGAGATTCAGGAGTTTATGATTATCCCGCATGGCGCGCGCGACTTTGGGGAGGCGTTGCGCATGGGAGCGGAGGTTTACGCTTGCTTGAGGGATTGCTTATCGCGAGCTGGACATTCGAGCGGTTTAGGTGATGAGGGAGGCTTTGCGCCGGCATTGAGCTCTACGCGCGAGGCATTAGATTTAGTTTTATCGGCGATAAGTTCAGCGGGTTTAGAGGCTGGCGAGGACATTTCGTTAGCTTTAGATTGCGCGGCGAGCGAGTATTACGATACGCCTTCGGGCTGCTATCGGCTTGAGGGAGAGTTGCGCGATTTTGAATCGACTGTTTCATACTTACGCTCTCTTGTTTCTGACTACCCGATTATTTCGCTTGAGGATCCGCTATCACAGGAGGACTGGGAGGGCTGGTCTCGCTTATCTAGTCTTTTGTCATCGAGGGTTCAGCTAGTTGGAGACGACTTATTTGCGACGAACCTTGAGCGTCTTGAGCGAGGTATTCGTGAGGGAAGCTGTACGGCATTGCTATTGAAACCTAATCAGATAGGCACATTGAGCGAGGCTATTTCTTGTGGTGAGTTAGCGTTGCGTTCTGGTTTTGGCTGTATAGTTTCGCATCGTTCTGGTGATACGGAGGATGATTCGATATCGGATTTAGCGGTTAGTTTGAATTGCGGACAGATAAAGACTGGCGCGCCGGCTCGTTCTGAGCGAGTTTCGAAGTATAATCGTTTATTGAGAATAGCGGAGGAGTTAGGAGATGAGGCGAGCTATGGCTGCGATGTTCTTTTCGCTAAGGCTAGGAATAGGGACGAGGTTAAGAACGAGGTTGGGGACAAGATTGGTGCTAGGGATTAGACTATGACTCGTTATCACATTGTGCGAGGAGACATTACGCAGCTTCGAGTTATGGCTATAGTTAACGCTGCGAATGAGGAGTTGCGAGGAGGGGGCGGAGTTGACGGGGCGATACATAAGGCTGCGGGAGAGGAGTTGCAACGAGAATGCGATGCGTTAGGGGGCTGTCCGACGGGTCAAGCGAGATTGACGCAGGGCTACAGACTAGCAGCGGAGTATATCATCCATACGGCAGGACCTATGTGGTCTGGCGGAGAGAAGGGGGAGTGTGCTTTACTGGGAGCTTGTTATGCGAATGTATTATCTCTTGCGGTTAAGAGTGGTATAGGATCATTAGCATTTCCGGCTATTTCGACGGGTATTTATGGTTTTCCGAAGGATAGGGCTGCGCGAATAGCTGTTGGGATGTGTAAGTTATTAGCGGCGCCGGACTCGCCATTTTCGGAGATATACTTTTGTTTATTTGATGATGCGAGCGTTGATTTATACAAGAATTGTTTAGCTGATGTTTTGTAGAGATACGGGGAGACAGAGAGACAGAGAGATATGCGGGTGTAGCTCAGATGGTAGAGCACAAGCTTCCCATGCTTGAGGTCGCGGGTTCGACTCCCGTCGCCCGCTCAGAGCGAGCACCAGACTTGAAATTTGCAATAGATTGCACTACATTATAGATAAGCAAACTATTAGCAATGAGGGAGATATTTTTTGTCGCCCTTTATTTTACGGAGTATATGATTATGGCACAGGGAAAAAGTAGCAGCGGTGGCAACAACAAAGGCGGAAATAGCGGTCAAAAAGGCGGTGGAGGCGGTTTGAAAAACGCGCCTGCAACAACAAGGAATAAATCTGGAAAAGACAGAGGCAATAATCCCCCCAAAACAAAATAATAAGCAAAAATTTTCCGCACTCTTTGCGAGTGGAATCATGTTTCATTGCTATCTGCTCTCGCGCCAGTAAAGTAGCGCAAGAGAGCAGATAGCAACTCCAACCAACCCCAACCACGAGGATTAGATTATGAGTATTTTTGATAAAAATATTAGCCAGCTATGCAAATCTATAGGCGAAATAGGCACTAAAATAGAGGTGCTACAAAACAAAGATGGCTTTAAAAAAGTAGAAGCTATACAGAATAGCGATGCTAAATTTGGCGGTGTGTATGTACTTTGGGAAAATGAAAAACCAATTTATGTAGGACTTTCTAAGGATATTGTTGGTCGTATAAAGAACCATAAGTCTGCCAACATTAGTATGAGTAGCCTTGCTTCTCATTTAATACGCGAGAAGGTAGCTGCTAAGGGCGGTGGAATTGAGTATATGGTTAGTAGTTTTTATAATGAGAATCGTAATGGAGGAAAAACGAAAACTGAGGTTGAGAACTACATTAAAGATAACGAATTGAAAGACGAAATTGACAGCGAAGTCAAAGAGCGTATCAACAATATGTATTTTACATGCGTAGAAGAAGAGGATTATTTACAACAGGCATTAATAGAAATTTTTTGCATGAAATTATTTGACACGATAACGACAGAAAAAGAACCTAGAGAAAATATAGATGCTAAAAACTTTAAGTATATAAAATATAATTTTTCTTATTAATTATATTAATATAATTAATAAGATTTGCGCTTGTGCAAGCGCGCAACCATTAATTTTGTGCCTACGCGAGCGCGCCCGCAAGGTAGCGCAAGCGAGCGTAGGCACAGCTCAAAGAACAAACACCCCCACCTAAAACTATTTAAAAAATGCGCTAAAGCGCGTTGCGCACGGCAAGCCGTGCGTTAGCACTGCGTGCATTTGCGCATTGCAAGCAATGCGCTTTTAAGTAATAAAGCGCGCTACGCGCGCTCCGCTGACGCGGGGTCTTCGCGGGGGGCTTAAGCCCCCCACACCCCCCTTGTTGTTAACGCGTCTTCTTTTCACCTCCCCTGGATTAACCCCGCAAAAAAGGACAAGTCTCCCGCAAACAAACATCCAACTCCTCCTCGCTCACCCCACATCCCTCAGCCAACATAGAACTCACCCCATACTCCCCAACATCCAACCCGCAAGGCACAATAGCCTCATAAGCCGACAAATCTACCGCCCGATTGATAGCAACCCCATGCGTTACAATCCCCCGAGAAACCCGAAACCCCATAGCGACAACCTTACGCCTGCCAACCCATAACCCAATCGCCTCCCTATCCGCCACAACCTCCAACCCACACCGAGCCAACGCCTCCCCAATCCACCCCTCAACCTTTCTCACAAAATCCCGCACAGAATCCGCATGCTCACGCAACCGCAATGCGAAATAAATCACCCTC
>JABAAS010000021.1 GCA_014238625.1 Alphaproteobacteria bacterium
GAGAATTCTCGTTTAGGCTGTCAGATTTCGTTGAGCGAGGATTTAGATGGGTTAGTAGTTTCGTTACCGAACAAGGAGTTTTAGGTTGATATTATTAACATAGAGGGGGGTGTGGGGGGACGAGTCCCCCCGCGAAAGCTCTGCGCAGCAGTGCGTGCGAAGCACGCTTAATTGCAAAAAGCGCATTGCAAGCAATGCGCAACTGCGCTTTAGCGCACTCTTAATTTTAAAAAACGCGGTTAACTATGAATAGCTAACCGCGTTTCTATTTCTTATAAATATAAATTATTTTTTATCGATAATAAAAATTATAAAAATTAATATAAATATATTCATTATTTTCCTCCAAATTAATTAGTTAATAAAATAGCTTGAACAAGCCAAACCCTCGGCAGCCTTTCGCAAGAAGGCGCATCAAAAAATTTGCTTGCTTATCTTATTAAGATAACATGAATTAATAGATTTGTCAAGTTAATTTATAATATTTTTATCTTAATTTTTATAATTATGAGATATTAATATTTCGATTAATGATGCGCTAAAGCGCAGTTGCGCATTGCAAGCAGGGACTCGTCCCTCGCGCTCCCTTTATGTTAATATTAATTCAAGACCTAACAACTCGCCCCCGCTTTATATTTATTAATAATAAGGTCGCGCAAGCGGACATAGGCACAAGCTAGCGAATTGTCCGCTTATTAATATAAATTATATCTATGTTAATTTAGCTAGCCCCTTACCCCTCCGCTCCGCTCCATAAACTCGCCACAATAACAAAGCTACACAACTCCTATACGGACGCCACCTCTCAGCAATACCCCTCGCCATAGACTCATTCACAAATCTATCACCGCTATCCTTACCCCCATCCCCCTCATCCCCCAAACCCAATATAGATAAACCCCCGCGCAAAGCTAAATCGCCCGCCGGAAAAATATCCATCCTCCCATGCCCAAACATCAAATAAATCTCCGCCGTCCATAACCCAATCCCCGAATAACTACACAATAAACTAATAGCCTCCTCATCACCCATCGCCTCTAACACTCCCGCTTCTAACTCCCCCCGCACAAAAGCCCCCGCCAAACCACGCGCATAACTCACCTTGCGCCTCGATAAACCCATCTTAAATAATCGAGCCTCACTCATCCTCGCACACCTCGCAGCCTCAAAAGCCCCCGCCTTATCTAGTCGCGAACATATAGCCTCCGCCGCCCACTTGGATAATTGCTGAGCAACAATAGCACGCAATAAAGTAGGAAATCCCGCCTCCGAAACCCTAGCTTGCGGATAACCCCACTTCTTCAAAGCCGAACGCACCACAACATCCCTGCGAGATAATATACCTAACCCCCTGCGCAACCTCCCCTCAATATCAGCTGTCTCTACAGAAAAACTGCTACTATCCTCGCTAACCTTATCACGCATAATCCTAACCCCTATACACCTCAACCTATAAATGCGAGATAAAACCGACCGCCTCGCGAGCCTCTATATCGGCAATTCCACAATCCTTCATCGCCCTACTTAGATCATACTGCGCGAGCCTCATAGCCGCCATATCGCCGCCCTCGCTCCGCATCAATAAGGTATTCTCGAAATCCGCCGAGCAAACAACCCAACGCCAATTTTTAGAACGCCTCTCTACCTCCAGTCCGAGCTCATCATCATTCTTTCGCAACTGCGTCCCCTGCTGATCATTTGAGTGCTCTCCATCAGTCTTTCCTTGCGCCTTCACCCAAGCCTGCAGACGCGCCATCGTAGCGAGCCTCCCTTCACTTGTAGCAAGCTCGACTCTTTTTATGTCACTTGCAAGCCCCCCCGCCGCCGCTGACCTCGAGCGCAATATAGCATCCCACTCTCCCGCCCCCCGTTTAGAGAATATAGCCAGCAGCCGCAAGGCGACATAACAAGCGTCCTCGAAAGCATAGTATCTGTCCATCAACGCAATATGCCCATCGCATGATGCGGCGGCGATGACCTCCCTCTCTCTGCCTATCTTTGTGAATAGCCCTGCGCCGTAGCCAGCCCTGCGCTGAACTCGCGCGCCGATAGAACGTAGTTCGTCTATTGTACTATCGGCAAAAAGAGAATCCACCAGCACAGTTTTGCGTCCGCCCACGAGCCCCCCCTCTCGTAGAAGCAACACGAATAGAGCCTCGCTAGGAACAGCACGAGCAAAAGAATCGAAAACCTGCAACGCGGTTCCATCTCGATTGAAGAGAAAGCCGAGTTTCTTTTTGCCTCCACCCGCCTGCATGGCTTTTCGCATCTCCGCTACGCCCTCGACGATTGCGACTTTTTCTAGTATGGGAGAGGCTCGTTCAGCGATAGACGCCAACACCTCAGCCATCGCCCCTCCCTCGCTTTGCGCAAAGACGACACTCTCCAGCGTCCTTCGATTAGCCATCTTTTGCTGGGTATAGTCCCCCTCGTCCCCCTCCGCCCAAGCGGCGTCTGCGAACAGCCTAGTTGTATATGCATCGCATCCGTCAGACCTTGCGAGCTTTCCTCCCTCTCGCGTACGCCAATTTCCGCTTGCTGCGATATTTTGTAGTTGCAGAGCTCTCTCCCTCTCTAGCGCGAAGCCCTCTAAGAATATCTTTACGCCGTTATATCCGTCGGGCAGAGATTCGCTGGTTATGGAGATAGCTAGTTGAGCGTTCAGCTCTATCGCTGCGAAGCGAACGAGTGGCGTCGGCGCGCTTGCGAAAGACAGCACCCTAACGCCGCACTCTAACAAGCCTCGCACGAGCTCGCTTTCTAGTTGCAGAGCTCTTGCGCCCTTGTCCGCTGCCAGACAAGCGTATATTTTCTCGTGCTTATAGGCGAGGAATGAGCCGAGTGCTTTCCCTAAGAAATAACCGTCTGCGAGCCCGAGGTCTTCTAGCGCTCCGAAAATACCTTGCCCGCCAAATAATCGGCTCTCGAACCGATAGCCTTCCGTTGTTGTCATTTCCACCGCTTTCTTTATTCCAATCCCAGACTATATTCTATAGCTAATGTGTTAGCGTATCTGTTTTTTTCTTGTCTATCAGCTTTTCAACATAGCATCCCGAGCTGCGTTGAGCTCGCGCGCTATTTTTTCACTACCGCCGACATCTGGATGGGAGTTGCGCATTTTTGCGTGAAATGCACGAGTTATCTGTTTTTTGCTGGCATTTGCGGGGACACCTAGTATTTCTGCGGCGCGCCTTCGGCTCATACCTGCTGTTTTCCTTTTCCGAGCAGCCTCTTCGCCCGCTCTTTTTGCGTATTGGAAGAAGCTATTGAAGCCGCCATGCTGGAAGGACGTTAACCTGCGCCAGAGTTGGTAGAAGAACATGCCTTTGCGCAGCAGAGTTAGCAAGCCCAGTAATCCGACCCAAGCGAACTGGAGTCGTCCGCTGGCTGCCATCCACAAGCCGAAAGCGAGCAGGGCAATAGCGCCGAGGGAAAGCACTATTTGCCGCAGGCGTTTAGTTGTTTGCGCGTCTCTATCGAGGGTTATTTTCCTCCATAGTTGCCAGAGCAGAAATAGGGCAACTAAAACGACTAACAAACGAATCATAGCAAGCAAACCACAGAGAACCTTTTAACCATAAAGAACTTTTTTTAGACGAGCTTTCTTCCGTGTTGGAATATCACTTAGCGGACTCTATGCAATAATTATGCATGATTATCAAAAAAAGAATAATTTTTTTTGTGCATGACACTAAAAAAACTTGACAGAGATTATAACAATCTCCAAGATGACGAGAATCGAGCATCCTAGCAATTTGCTGCTTATTTTTTTCACAGCAACGAATTGGTTTTTTGCTCGACAATTAATTACCCCCAACGACAGGATAGGAGTCCCCCCAATGCCAGAGTCTATATTGAAAACGATAAAAGAGAAAGAGATTGAATATGTTGATTTACGCTTCACCGACCTTCGCGGCAAGTGGCATCACACGACGCAGCATGTTTCGACGGTCGATGAGGAGTTTTTTGCAGAAGGAGCAATGTTCGATGGCTCGTCGATATCTGGCTGGAAGGAGATTCACGAATCTGACATGCTATTAACTCCGGACACGTCGAGCTCTTTCATAGACCCCTTCACGGCGCAGAACACGCTAGTGCTTACCTGTTGGGTTAAAGACCCCTCGCATGGCGGTTTGTACAACCGCGATCCGCGTTCTGTTGCTACTCGGGCAGGCGACTACCTTCGCGCGAGCGGCGTAGCGGATACGGCTTACTTTGGTCCTGAGGCGGAGTTTTTCGTATTCGACGATGTTCGATTTGCGACCGACAGCCATCACATATTGGCAGCGGTTGATTCCGAGGAAGGTCCTTACAACAGTGATCGCAATTACGAAGAGGGTAATTTCGGGCATCGTCCAAGAGAGAAGGGAGGTTATTTTCCAGTTCCTCCGGTTGATTCAGCCTTTGACTTGCGCTCTGAGATGGTGACCACCATGAAGGATTGTGGCGTTCCAGTGGAGAAGCATCACCACGAGGTTGCTCCCTCGCAGCATGAGATAGGCATTCGTTTTAATCGTTTGTTGAAGATAGCCGATCACCTTCAGATATATAAGTATTGCGTTCAGATGGTCGCGCACTCTTATGGCAAGACTGCGACTTTCATGCCTAAGCCAGTTTTTGGGGACAATGGTTCTGGCATGCATGTGCATCAGTCTTTGTGGAAGGATGGAGAGAACACTTTTCTTGGGGATGGCTATTCCGAACTTTCCGAGACTGCGTTATTTTACATAGGCGGTATTTTGCGCCATGCTCGAGTTTTGAACGCCTTTGCGAATCCGACGACGAACAGCTACAAGCGTTTAGTTCCTGGTTTTGAGGCTCCTGTTTTGTTAGCTTATTCTGCGAGCAACCGCTCTGCTGCTTGTCGCATCCCGATTTCGTCGAAGAAGGCTCGTCGAATTGAGATAAGGTTTCCGGACCCTTCAGCGAATCCGTATCTTCTCTTTTCTGCGATGCTTATGGCGGGTTTGGATGGTATAGCGAACAAGATATCTCCTGGCGAGCCGCGGGATCAAGACCTCTATAGTTTAGATGCAGCCGAGCTCAGCAAGATACCGAATGTCTGTAGCTCGTTGCGGCGTGCGTTGGATAGCTTGGACGAGGATCGCGGTTTTCTCACAAAAGGAGGTGTTTTTGACGATGACCTTATTGATGCCTACATAGCTCTCAAGCAACAAGAGGTCGAGCAGTATCAAAGCATGCCGCATCCGGTTGAATATCAGATGTATTACTCGGTTTAGCAGACGAGAATGCTGCGCTAAAGAGCGGTTGCGCAGGGCTTTTTTGCGAGGGACTCGTCCCGCGCGCTCCCTTTATGTTAAGTTTTGCCAGTTAACTAAATACAGAATTTGCGCCTATGTTCGCGCGCCCGTAAGGTCGCGTAAGCGGACATAGGCACAAGCTGGCGCATAAATATAATTACGCGCTCCGTGCGTTAGCACTCCGCGAGACTCATCCCACGCGTCCCTAATCGTCAAGGCTTTCGCTGTTTCTCTAATCCCTTTTTTACGCTTCTTGCTGGTGCGGAGTTTTTTCGTGTTGCGTAGTATTTTGTTTTGACTCCATTATGGCGGCTTGAGCTGCGGCGAGTCGCGCGATAGCCACTCTATATGGCGAGCAAGATACATAATCCAAACCCTGCTCTTCGCAGAATGCGATGGAGCGCGGGTCGCCACCGTGCTCGCCGCAAATCCCGAGCTTGATATCTGGGCGCGCCTTGCGCCCTTTTTTAACGGCGAGTTCGATCAGCGCGCCGACGCCCCTGCGGTCGATAGTTGTAAATGGGTCGTGCGGAATGAAACCGAGCCTTTCGTATTCTTGCAGGAACGATCCAGCGTCGTCGCGGCTTATGCCCCAAACTGTTTGCGTCAGGTCGTTAGTACCGAAGCTGAAGAACTCTGCGCTTTCTGCGATTTCTTCAGCGAGCAGAGCAGCTCTTGGCAGCTCGACCATGGTTCCTATTTTATATTGTATTTTCTCGGTTTTTTTCTCTTTTTGCACTTCTTCGGCGCAGGCTCGCACGATTTCGCTTAGCCTATCGAATTCTTCTTTTGTGGCGATGAGTGGCAACATAATTTCGCACAGAGGTTTTACGCCCTGCTTACGCGCGATTATGATTGCCTCGAATATGGCACGAGCCTGCATACGGCAAATCTCTGGGTATGTAGCGAGCAACCTTGCGCCACGATGTCCTAGCATTGGGTTGCTTTCTTTCAACCGCGCGGTTCTGGCTTTTGCCTCGCTGAGCGAGAGCGTTAGTTCTGGCTTGAGGCTTTCAACGAGCGCCTGCAAGTCAGCCTCGCTATGCGGTAAGAATTCGTGCAACGGCGGGTCGAGCAACCTTATAGTCACTGGCAAGTTATCCATGGCTTTGAAGATTTTCACGAAGTCGAGCCGTTGCATGGGCAGCAGTTTAGCGAGAGCTGCTTCTCGTTCTTGTGGAGTTTGCGCGAGTATCATAGCTCGCATGTCGGTAATTCTTTCGCCCTCGAAGAACATATGCTCTGTTCTACACAGCCCAATTCCCTCTGCGCCGAAGTTTCGTGCGAGCTGCGCGTCTTTTTCGGTATCTGCGTTTGCGCGAATAGCCATCCTACGAGCTTTATCGCACCATCCCATCATTCGGTGGAAGTATTGGTCGAGCTCTGGCAGTATCATTTCGACTTTTCCGATATAGACTTCGCCTTTTGCGCCATCGATGGATAGGAAGTCGCCTTCATTGAGTTTTACATTTTTGACATGCATAGCTTTGTTTTCGATATCGATGACGATTTCGCTTGCTCCGCAAACGCAGGCTCTTCCCATACCTCTTGCGACGACGGCGGCGTGGCTAGTCATGCCGCCGCGCGCGGTGAGTATTCCTTTAGCTGCATGCATACCGTGTATATCTTCTGGCGAGGTTTCGGTTCGCACGAGTAGCACGTCTTGTCCATTTCTGGCTTTGTCTTCTGCTTCGTCAGCGGAGAAGACGATTACTCCGCAAGCAGCACCCGGCGATGCGGGCAGAGCGCGAGTTAGCAACTTTTTTTCAGCATTTGGGTCAAGTCTCGCGTGCAGCAACTGGTTGAGCGATTGCGGTTCGATATGCATTATGGCTTCTTCTTGAGTTATCTGTCCTCGTTCGAGCATATCGCAGGCTATTCGCACGGCGGCTTGGGCGGTTCTTTTACCGGCTCTAGTTTGCAGAAGGAAGAGCTTGTCTTTTTCGACTGTAAACTCGATGTCCTGCATATCGCGGTAGTGTTTTTCGAGAATGCCTCTGACCGCCATGAGCTCGGCGAATATCTTCGGCTTGCTTTTCTCAAGTGAGACGGGAGCCGCGTTGCGTGAGTTTTGCACCGAGTTATTTTGTATAGAGATAAGCGCTTGTTCTGAGATGGGTTGTGGCGTCCGCACGCCGGCGACTACATCTTCGCCTTGCGCATTGAGTAGGAATTCGCCATAGAGATAGTCTTCGCCGTTCGAGGGGTTTCTAGTGAATGCGACTCCAGTCAGACAATCTTCGCCCATATTTCCAAACGCCATGGCTTGAATGGTAACGGCGGTGCCCCAGGCTTCTGGAATATCGTTGAGTTTTCGATAAGTTTTTGCTCGAGGCGAGAGCCAGCTTTTGAATACGGCGCAGGTTGCTTGTCGCAGCTGCTCGATGGGCTCTTGCGGGAAGGGTTTGCTATCTTGTTCGACGAGTGCTTTATATTGCTCTACTAGTTCTTCGAGTTGTGCTTCTTGTAGTTCTGTATCGAGTTTTTTATTGTGTTTTTGTTTGCACTCTTCGATCAGGTTTTCGAACTTGTAGTGCGGTATATTTAGGACGACATTTCCGTACATATGGATGAATCGGCGGTATGAATCGAGCGCGAAGCGTTTATTATTGCTAGCTTTTGCTAGTCCGAGCAGTGTTTTATCGTTGAGCCCGAGGTTTAGCACTGTATCCATCATCCCTGGCATAGAGACGCGCGCGCCCGAGCGCACAGAGACGAGCAGCGGATTATCGGGGTTGCCGAATCCTTTACCGAGATTTTTCTCTAATGCTTTGAGAGCCTCGATTATTTGTGGCTCTAGCTCTGGCGGTAGGGTTTGGTTATTTTTGTAGAATTGTTTGCAGGCTTGAGTTGAGACGATGAATCCCGGCGGCACATTCAGTCCGATTTCAGACATTTCGCATAGATTTGCGCCTTTACCACCGAGCAGATTTCGCATAGCGGCACTTCCTTCGTTGAGGTCTTTACCGAAACGATAGACCATCTTTTCTATGGCGGCGACCATACTAGACATGACTTTACTTGGCTTAAATTTGCTTGGCTTGAGGTTTACTTGGCTTGAGTTTGTTTTACGCGCTTGCTTTTTGTTGCCTACTTTGTTGCTTCAAGTCTTTATGATGTATTTTGCTAAAATTAGCAAGTTCTCCGAATCTACGAAAGATACGGTAGAGTAGGATTACGCGGTTGTGCCGTATTTTTTTATCTTCGACATTGACCATTACTTTATCGAAGAAGGCATCGAGCAAGCTCTTTAGGTTGGCTAGGCTTTCTAGTTTTTTCTGATAGCTTAGCTCGTCCCAAGCCTTGCCTTCCATTATAATATCCTTTGCGAAAGCAAAGAGTGCTTTTTCTTCTGGCTTTTCAAATAATTTTTCGTTTGGCAGGTCTTTAGCTTCTATATGGTCTACAAGTTTTCCTTCTTGGTATGACTCTGCATCTAATAAAAAAGGCTCTCCTTCCTCTAGGTCACTGGATAGTATTGCTTGTAGTCTGTTATAAATTTCTGCGAGATTGTTATTTTTATCCATTTCTCCACTTAAGGTTTTTATGCGCTCAATCATTTTTAATATATTGCAATCTTCGATATTTAATGGTTTAATTAATATCGCTTCGATGCAATCTACTCTTACATCTTCATAATTATAACGCATCCATTGATATATCCGAGTGGTTATAAAAGGAATAGGTTCTGGTGCCAAGTAGTAACGAGAAACGTCATTCGTATTAGTGTTTAGGTGAATTCCCTGGTCAATAGTAATATTTAATATCTCATCAAAAATTATCGATAGTGGTAAATAATATCCGCTTGACTCTTTCACACAGCTTTCATTATTATTACCATTATCTATTTTACCTACTGCTCTTGGTTTTATCAGATTATTAATAATAGTTGTAGCATAACGGCGTAGCGCAAAAGGGTCGCTAGAGCCGCTTGCCCTTTCGCCGACAAACCATAATGTTATTAGACTATCTACTGCATCTGCTAGCTCGGTGATGTTAATAGAAGGTATGATAAAAACATCAAATATATTTCGTGGTTTTAATCCTTCACTGATTATTTCTTGTAGCTTTGGGAACTCACGCACCGTTTCTGTTGCCAGACCCATTTTCTGTTGGTCGACTTCTTTTGCAAACCACGCTTGATTACAATCTTTTGAAATACTAAAGTTATCGTTATGTTTTTCAAGCTCGCTAATAATTATAGGTATCAATTTTTTCACGCGACTATTCTTATCGGCGATAGAACCAAGCTTGGGGTGAAATGTTATCTCCTCTAACTTCTTAATATGCTCGGCGATAGGAATTCTCTTGTCACGCTCCAGCATAAACTTAGCATCCGCCAATCGCGCTCGCACTACACGCTCAACTCCCCTGATGGCTTTATTCTTATCCGTAGTTTGCGATATATTAGCTACGAAATAGAAGTCGCATCTTGCAGTTGAATAATCTACATTATAAATAATTTTTTGATGATGGTTAAGCACTGCTTCAATTAATCCTAATGGCAGTGATAAAAATTCTTCATAGAAATGTCCAGTTAGCACGCACGGATATTCTGTTAGACAAGCGTTCTCCTCGATAATTATATTTTGGTTGTCATTTACAGACTCAACATCCTTTTTAATTATCTCCAACCTTTGTTCATAAATCGGCTCTACATAGTTATCACGCAATTTTTTCTCATAATCTTTTATGCTAGCAACCAAAAAAGGCTCAGCCGAGCCGAGCGTAGCCCCACGCGTCCTATTAGTAAAATCTAACTTTTCTTGTTGGTCCAGCTCGCCGCCCAAATTTATTGAGCCTTCTACCCCCGCCCCAGCAAAGACGACTAAAATATGCCTGAGTGGACGCACCCACCTAAAACTCTGGTCAGCAAACCGCATGGAGACTTTTAACTCTTTCTGCATCTGCATCACGACCTTCGAGACAACCTCGCCCAAAATTCCATTCGTAGCGACCGACCGATGATCTATATTGATGGCGTAATAGTCGCCCTTTCTATCCTCTATCTTAAAGCACTCTTTTGTCGAGCCTAGTTTATTTTTGCGCAAGAACCCATCAACCGCCACCTGCGGCGAGGCTACGCGCGGACCTTTTAGAGTCTCTTGCCAAGCTTTACTTTCTTTCGGTACAGAGTCAAAAGCTACCGCCACTCGACGCGGCGTCGAGTAGAGCTGTTGCTTACCAAACGCGCCCTCTACATTATCTAGCCTATGGTTATCTAACTTAGGTAAACCTAGCGCACGCGCCAGCTCGGTTGCGAGCAACATTGCCAAACTTTGCGCCATCGGCTCCTGCATGCGCCAAGGTATCTCTTCGCTATAGAGCTCAACGATCAGCTCAGCCGTATCTACATTTTGCGAATTCAATTTTTCAGCAGAGGAGGTATCTACAGACATAGTTTGTGACATAATTTAGAATATATTAATATCTATATTATTAATAAAATTAGAGTTTCGCTTTTACCGACTTTTACCTTTTAGCTTCGCGCCGTTGTTCACCGAGCCATACGGCACAGCAAGCGTGCGCGAGTTGTCGCACTCGTAAAATATAATCTGGTCGAGCGTTTTGCTGCACGGCACCGCGTGCATCGAGCAAGTTGAACAGATGCGATGCTTTCAAACAATAATCGTATGCGGGCAGAGCGTCGCTTTTAGTTTTTGCTTTATCGCATATTTCTATACATTGTTTTTCGCTTTCGCTAAACTGCTCGCGTATTTTATCTACATTTGCGAGCTCGAAGTTGAAACGCCCGTATGATTTTTCCATCTCGGTATATATCTCGCCATATTTCATGTTATCATTATATTGCAACTCGAAGATAGACTCTTTTTCCTGCAAGTACATCGCCAAGCGCTCCAAGCCATAAGTTAGCTCAGTCGAGACGGGCTTGCATGGGAAGCCGCCTACTTGTTGAAAGTATGTAAATTGCGAGACCTCCATACCGTTGCACCAGACCTCCCACCCCAAGCCTTTTGCGCCGAGTGTTGGACTCTCCCAATCATCCTCGACGAACCTTATATCGTGTTCTTCGACCTTGATTCCTATCTCCTTTAGCGACTCTAAGTATAGCTCTTGACTATCCTTTGGCGAGGGTTTTAGCAAGACTTGGAATTGAAAGTAATGTTGCAGGCGATTAGGATTCTCGCCATAGCGTCCGTCTGCGGGTCTTCTGCAAGCTTGGACGTATGCTGCCCTCCACTTTTTGTCTTGCTCTGTTGCGTTGGCGGGCGTGAGGGCTTTGAGCGCGGTTGCCCAATGGAATGTTCCAGCTCCGACTTCCATATCGTATGGCTGTAGGATTACGCAACCCTGCTGCGCCCAGTATTTTTGCAGGGTTAGGATCATGTCTTGGAAGTGGCATTTTTTTTCTGACATATAGATTACTCTAACGCGCGAGCTCGTTGCCCGCAAGTATAGCGAGGTTGTTTTATTTTGAGTTTGGTATTTTTAGTTTATGAATATGATATAAATAAGAGAATAGATAATGACATCGCCTTACTGCTCGTCTATAGATTATTTATGCCGAAGCGAACGGACCTTGAGACTATTTTAATCATTGGAGCTGGTCCGATAGTTATCGGACAGGCTTGTGAGTTTGACTATTCGGGTACCCAAGCCTGCCGCGCTTTGCGCGAGGAGGGTTATCGAGTAGTTTTAGTAAACTCGAATCCTGCGACGATAATGACGGACCCTGAGATAGCGGATCGCACCTACATCGAGCCGCTGGAGCTTTCCAGTTTATCGAACATCATAGCTCAGGAGAAACCTGATGCTCTGCTAGCGACTGTTGGCGGTCAGACGGCATTGAACAAGGCTTGCGAGTTGGATAGGGCTGGAGTGCTCGCCAACCATAATGTTCAGCTTATCGGCGCTTCGATAAGCTCGATAGAGACGGCGGAGGATCGCTGGCTTTTCAAGGAGACGGTAGAGGCTGCGGGACTTAACTGCCCGCGGGCGATACGTGTTTCGCGCGAGTCTCAGAGCGCTGATGCGCTGGCGAGGGTAGGGCTTCCGGCGATCATCAGACCAGACTTCACGCTTGGCGGTAGCGGAGGCGGGATTGCATATAATAAGGAGCAGTTGAGCGACTTCATCAAGCTAGCCCTCAAGAGCTCGCCGAGCCATTCGGCGACTGTTGAGGAATCCGTTATCGGCTGGAAAGAGTTCGAGATGGAGGTAGTGCGCGACCATAAGGACAACGCGATCATTGTATGCTCAATCGAGAACTTTGATCCGATGGGCGTGCATACGGGTGATTCGATCACGGTAGCGCCCGCGCTAACCTTGAGCGACAAGGAGCTACAAATCATGCGCGATGCCTCGATCGAGGTTTTGCGGAGAGTAGGAGTAGACACTGGTGGTGCGAATGTTCAGTTTGCCATAAATCCGCGCGATGGGACGATGCTCGTAATCGAGATGAACCCTCGAGTTTCACGCTCTTCTGCGCTTGCCTCGAAGGCGACTGGTTTTCCGATAGCCAAGATTGCAGCGAAGCTAGCGGTCGGCTACAGCCTAGACGAGCTATCGAACGACATGACACGAACTACCCCTGCGAGCTTTGAGCCGGCGCTAGATTATGTTGTAGTCAAGATTCCTCGTTTTGACTTTGAGAAGTTTCCTGGTGCCGAGCGCACTCTCACGACTCATATGAAGTCTGTAGGTGAGGCGATGGCCATCGGTCGCTCGTTCGATGAGGCGTTACAAAAGGCACTTCGCTCGATGGAGATAGGTTTGAGCGGCTTT
>JABAAS010000022.1 GCA_014238625.1 Alphaproteobacteria bacterium
TCTACGACTTTGGTTGATGCGCGAGCGTCTTTGCGAGAGCATAATTTTGACTTACTTGTAGCTCGCCTAGAGCTACAAAAGCAGCGTAAGATTTCGCGCGCTACCAGGGGTTTAGTTTTTATACCGAGCGTTTCCCTCCAAGCGAATTACGCTATTTCGGAGTTGACTGGTAGTGTTAGCGATTCTTTCTCGACGAAGTTAGTTTTTTCATATCCTTTGCGTCCCTTATATTTTATGAGTGGTTATCGTTCAGTTTTGAATGTCTTGCGTATTGCGCGTGACAATGCGCGCCTAGCGGAGCAAACCAGCGAACGAGAGTTATTAGACGCTTGGGAGAACCTTCAAGCGGCGCAAGAGAGCGAGAAGGCGCGCCTAGAAACTGTTGAGGCGCGTGGCATAGTTTTGCGAAGCGCGAGCAGCGAGACGAGACTAGGAACTGGTTCTCTTGATGATCTTCTTGAGGCCGAGCGTGACTTTGCGGAAGCCGAGCGAGCTGCTATTGTTGCTCGTAACGATGCTCTTTACGCTCGCTTTGTCCTTCTCCAGGCGATCGGCACACTTTCCGCTAGGTTGCTTGATTTGCAAGTTCCAGACTATAGTCCGCGCTATTTTAGTCGCTGGGGTTTAGGTGTTGAGAAATGAGTGACAAGGTTAATCGCATTTCGCGCATTCAGTCTTTAATTAGCAGAGATTTAGCGAGCACTGACGCTAGCCAAACTGGTAACGAAACTGGTAGCCCAACTGGTAACGAAGCTGGTAACGAAGTATCAAGGCGAGCTATGGGTCGTCCTATGGGTCCCCCCAACAATCGCTCACAAGGCATCCTTGAGCAAGAAAGGAAAGGCTATGAGCGTTACCAGCTAGCTCAAAGAACCAGGCACCAGCGCCTTAACAGACGGCAAGAGCTCTTGCGCGCTGATGCTGCCAAGAAAGCAGAGCGAGAGAGGCAAAAACGAGAAGCGAAGACAATCGAGCGCGAGCATAAAAAGGCGTTACGGGAAAAGAGGAAGCGTCAATTTCGCTTAGGTAGTACCATATCGTCACCTGCGGGTCGAGTTGTTAGTTCGGATAGGCAGGATACTTCTTCGTCAGATGTTTTATTATTGACTCAGCTTGTGCAAAAAGGACAAGTAGGAGCACCTTTTTCGCGTTTTGACTCTCGTAGCTATAGCCCTTTCTCGCATCGAGGATATTTTTCTGGCTCTCAGCATCAAGGCTACGCGAGGGGCTTATTATTTTGGTTTGCTAATTTTTTGACCTCGCCTTTTTTTTTGCTATGGCGAGTAATTTTATCTTCTTATTACTTCGCAATCTCGTTGCCTGGCTATTTTCTGGGCAAGAGAGCTGGTCGTTTTGGCATCGGGTTTCCATCTTTATCTGTACGTCGTTTTCGTTTTCTGCGATTACCTTTAGGATTGTGGCATTTTTCGACCGCCCCCCTGCATATGCTAGCGCATTCGCTGATCGACCCTTTAGGACTTTTCACGCGCGAGCCGCATAACTACGCTCGCCTACCTATCGTCATTTACGCTCGTATTTTTACCCAGCAAACAGTAGCTAGCATTCGTTCCATACCTAGAGTGATAACTATCGGCAGCCAAAGTTTAGCATTTTTTTTGCTAGCTCCTTTATTTCTGTTATCGCGTATTGTTTTTTCTCCTTACCGCTATTTTAGACAATTTTCGTTGCGAGTGCTATCCAGTGCTATGTTTGATAGATTGGACTGGTTTTATCGTCGCACGCGCATCAGGGCTTCTCGCGCGGGGCGATCTTTTACTAGCCGCGCTATCACGAGTAGCCGAGTGCGAGGCGTTTCTTTGCGACGGCAAGCTGGTCAATTTTTAGGTAGAGCAAGCAAGTTACTTGTCCGAATGGGCATAATTTTAAAACGGAGCATTACCTCAGGTTTCCAACAACTGGCGGTTCGTTTGACGAGGAAGAGATTTGTTCGCAGTGATTTTGGCAAACAGCAACCGCGAGCTTTTGAACAGTTTGCTGCAGCGCGCGCGGTGACTAGTGGCGAGAAGCAGGCGCCGAAGAAAGAAGGATTGCAAGAACTGCCCAAAGTGTTGCAAGATTTTCCTTCTGCAAGCAAGGTAAAAGCGAGCGAGGTGAAAACGAGCAAGGTAAAAGCAAGCGAGTTAGACGATAGGGTAGGTTTGCTATCAAAGACCGAGGACACGGGGCTTGAGGACTTTCTTGCGGCTACTGTTGATGCCACTTCTTCGAAATCCCCGATACAAGCTGCTCCAGAAGGAGTGCCCGCACGGAGTGCGGCTTCTAGCAGTAGCTTTTCGGACAAGGAATCGGTTTATAAAGAGATGGACGAGATTAGTGATAATTTGCGTTCGTCCCACCCACCAGACAAGCAATCCGAGCAGCTATCGAGAGTTGATAATGATAATGGCAATGATAAGGCGGAGCGTCTTTTTGAAGATATAGATGATCTTGATGAGGCTTCCCGTACTCTTCTTCTGAAGCGCTTGAACAAGCAGCTGGAAGGCAGTAAGTTGCGCTAGCGCTTATACATTAGGTAATGCTTCGATTCTGGTAGTATTTTAATGGAGAAAAGATACGATTTCTCTGCTTCGGCGGAGTGTGCGATATACGACGATTGGGATTCCAGCGGCGCTTTCCGTAGTCGAGGTGGTTCGAGCAAGCAAAAGAGCTATACGATCATGATGCCGCCTCCGAATGTTACGGGTCGGCTGCATATCGGTCATGCGCTTGACAACACGCTTCAGGACATACTTGTCCGTTACCATCGCATGCGAGGTTTTGATTGCCTGTGGTTACCTGGCACGGATCATGCTGGCATTGCGACTCAGTTGCTAGTGAGCAAGCAATTGAGTGCCTCTGGAATAGATTTCAAGCAATTACCCCGAGAAGAGTTTCTTGAGCATATTTGGCGTTGGAAGGATCAATATGGCAACATAATTCTTCAGCAGTTGCGCCGTCTTGGCGCGTCGTGCGATTGGAGTCGCGTGCGTTTTACGATGGACGAAGGGTTTTTGCGCTCTGTGCGTCATGCTTTTTTGCGTTTGTATGAGGATAATTTAATCTACCGAGCGGAGCGATTAGTCAACTGGGATCCGCGACTAGAGACGGCGATTTCGGATTTGGAGGTAAATCAAGTTTCGATGCGAGGCGAACTATGCCTTATCGACTACCCTGTTGTTGATGAGTCTTCTGTAATCACGATAGCGACGATGCGTCCCGAGACTTTATTTGGAGATAGTGCGGTTGCAGTACACCCTGCGGACGAGCGATACGCATCTTTTGTAGGTTTGCGCTGTTTGGTTCCTTTGACTGGTCGTTCTGTTCCGATTATTTCTGATGATCGAGTTGACCGCGAGCAGGGCACGGGAGCTTTGAAGATAACTCCAGCGCATGACTTTTTAGATTTTGAAATTGGTCGGGATCATTCTTTGGAGTCTATAGTAATTTTTGATAAGCGAGCGCGTTTAAACGATCGAGTTCCGCCAGCTTATCGCGGTCTTTCGCGCGAGCAGGCTCGTAAGGATGTAGTTTCTGCCTTACGCACGGAGGGTTTATTACGGGAGGTTCGCGCTGAGGAGCACTCTGTTCCGCATGGAGAGCGTAGCGGAGTTGCTTTAGAGCCTCGTTTAACGAAGCAATGGTTTTTGCGCATGGATGATTTAGCAGCACGCGCACTACGAGCTGTTGATGATGGTGATACGCTATTACTACCACAGATTTGGCATAGCACTTGGCGCAATTGGCTTTCTAACATTCAGCCTTGGTGCATATCTCGTCAGTTATTGTGGGGTCATCGCATCCCGATTTGGTATACGGAGTCTGGCGATGAGATTGCGGCGATTAGCGAGGAGTCTGCACTGGAGATAGCGGAGCAGAGATTCGGCAAGGGTATTTCCCTTAGTCAGGATGAGGATGTTTTGGACACTTGGTTTTCCGCGTCTCTTTGGCCGTTTTCGACTTTAGGCTGGTCTGACGAAGGTTTTACGGATTCTTCACTATTGCAGCGTTATTTTCCTACGGATATTTTGATGACGGGATTTGACATTTTATTTTTCTGGGTTGCTCGGATGATGATGATGTCTTTTTACTTTATGGGTTGTGTTCCTTTTCGAGTTGTTTATTTGCATGCTTTGATTCGCGATGCGAGCGGTCGCAAGATGTCGAAGTCGCTTGGGAATGTAGTTAATCCGATTGATTTGATGGATAGATATGGCTGCGATGCCTTGCGTTTCACTTTAGCTTTGCAGGCTATTCCTGGTCGCGATTTGCGTCTTGTTGAGAAACGGATAGAGGGCAATAGGAATTTTATAACGAAACTATGGAATTCGGCTCGTTTTTTGGAACTGCAAGATTGTCGTTATGACCGAGATTTTGCTATTGGAGCGATCGAAGGCTCGCTGCATAAATGGATGCTAGTTCGCTTGCGCGAGACTACCATTAAAGTTGAGAGGGCTTTGGATGATCAGACTTGCCTATTCCACGAGGCTAGCTCAGTTTTGTATCATTTTTTGTGGGATGTATTTTGCGATCAGTATTTGGAGATGGTCAAGCTGGTGCTATCGAACGGCAACGCTGCGGAGAAAGAAGAGGCTAGATTTTCGAGTGCTTGGATATTTTATGGATTATTGCGCTTGCTACATCCTTTCGTTCCGTTTGTAACGGAGAAGATTTTCTGCGACGCAGAGATTTTTGCCTCGCGCGACAAGGACGAGCGTTTGATAACATCGCAATGGCTAAGCGCAGATTCTCTTGCCTTTACCGCTGATAATTGGGCAGGGGAGGTAGCTGAGCTGGAATGGGTATTGGGGCTTGTTGGAGAGGTTCGTTCTCTGCGCTCTTGCTTGGGTCTCTCGCCTAGGGAAGTTGTACCGTTGCGTTGTGAAGATTTGACCAGTGTTGCCGAGCGTTATATTAACGCTTGGACTATTGTTGCTCGAGGCATGGCGGGCGTTGAATGGTCGGGACGAGGTATTAGTGGCGATGTTATAAAAGAAGAGAAGATCGTTGGTTTTGTCTATGAGGGTTTTGTCAATGCGGGACTAGGGCTACCGTTAGGTTTTGCTATTGCGGAGGCTAAGAGCAGAGTTGCAAAACAATTAAAGCGTTGGGATAGCGAGTTTGAATTTTTAAAGAAGAAATGCTTTTTTGATGATAAATTCGCGAAGAACGCGCCGGAGGCAATCAAGCGAGCCGAGATGTTAAAGTTTGAAGAGGCGCAGCGTCACAAGGAGCTGTTAGCTAAGATTCACCAAGATTTATGAGTAGCTATTAGTTTATCTTGAGAGATAATGCGATCAATGCCCTAGCAGCATTATGGAGTAAGATACGATTAGAGCTGGCACGGCACTGTATATTGTTGCGACCACTGCGGCTCTTGGAGCTAAAGCAAGAGCTGGGAACAGAGCATCTCCGTCGTTGCTGATTGAATTTCCGATCAATGCTGAGAAGGGAATGAGTCCGCTAATATATGTAGCTGCAACTAGGATTTGCGGTCCGCAACCGGGAATGAATCCGATTACAATTGCAATCAGAGGTAAGAAGACATATGCGGCGCCGAAGATACTCTGCAAATCAATCTCGAAAACATGGATAGTTAGATTAAAGAGTAAGAACGCCGCCATGACCCAAGCTGTAACAAAGTTAGTATCGTCGATCACCGAGCGCCAAGTCAAATTCTGACTAGCACGACTACTTGTCTCTCTGCCGGTTGGTCCTGATAACAAAGCCCAAGAGAAGATACAAATTACTGCGAATAGCGCAAAAACGTACAAGAGCGGCAATCCCAATAGACTGTGAGCAAGCACATCAACTTGGAAGGCATACAAAAAAGCGCAGACTACCCCCGGAACTAGTATAAGCATCCAAGTTGCATCGATCCATTTCCGCCATTTTCGTTTAGCAAACAGCATCTGCATTTCGTGTTCGCCGCCCGCGTTATAGTTTTCGGCGTCTTTATTTTTTGCATCTTTGTTACGCATGAAATCTTTACCGTGCAAAGCATTGACAATGATTCCAGAAAGCCACCCTATAGAGAAAGTGCTAGCAATGAGGATTAATCCAGTTTTCGGCTCTTTTGCTAAAATCAGAAAAGCTGCGTCGCCCATAGTTGCAGTCAAAACAGCAATCAAGGCACCGAAACTCAAACTACCATTGACATAATGCGTAACGACGACTAAAGCTCCCCCGCATCCTGGCAAGGCTCCTAAGAACGAAGCCATTGGTAGTTCCCAATTTTTGTTTTCCTGCATGAATTGCGCTGCATTGAATCCCAACAATCTTTCAATGGCTAGCAAAATTATTAGAGTTGCGGCGACAAAGGCTGTTACGGAGATATATGTTTCAGCTAGGGATATAACGATGACCTTGCTATTTTGCTGATCCCAGCCTCCATAGAGCAGTAGAGCTAGGGCAATTCCTGCGACGATTAATGGACGGCGCACGGCAAAGTTTAGCCCGCCTTTCCGCCCGAGCTTATTTTTTTGCTTATTCTCTCCCCCTGTTGTTTTGTCGATGCTCTCTGTTCGCCTACGAACAATGCTCTGTTCCATTTATACCTCGAAAAATATGCTATCTCTAGACATGCTACACTATGGCTTTTATGGCTTTTATGGCTTTTATGGCTTTTGGGGCTTTTGGGGCTTGTAGCGGGAGATTTTCCCTTGTCCCCAATCCCCCAATCTCCAGTTCGTTTTGCTTTATAGCAAGATAGTTTTTATTTTTAGAATGATTCCAATCTAATCGAGTAATCTATCCAAGTTAATAATTTTAGTCAAGGATTTCAGTTGAGGATTGGAGTGCTGATTTTTCTTTTTTATTGGTTAGCTCTGAGAGCTTGTTGCCTTCGCCTATCGACGGAGGATCCGATTCTCATGGCTTCTCGATATTTAGTTACTGTCCGCCTAGCGATTTCGACTCCCTCCTCCTTTAGCTTTGCGACGATTTTATCGTCGGAGAGTGTTTGTGTAGAGATTTCTTCGTTGATGAGTTGTCTTATACGATATCGCACGGCTTTTGCGGATAGAGAAGTATGCATAATGGAGTTGTGAATAGCTTTTGTGAAGAAGTATCTTAACTCGAACATCCCTCTGGGAGTCTGCATATATTTTCCGTTGACGACACGGCTTACGGTGCTTTCGTGCATACTGATAGTATCTGCTATATCGCGTAGGACGAGCGGTGCTAGTCGAGCGATACCGTATCGAAAGAATCCGCGTTGTCTTTTGACGATTTCAGCTGCGACCTTTAGAATTGTCTGAGCCCTCTGATCGAGAGCTCTAGTTATCCAATTAGCGCTTTGCCAGCGTTCCTTTAAGAATTCTTGTCCTTGCGCATCGCCGCGCAAGGTAATCTCGGCGGAGATTTGTGCATGGTATTCGCGGTTGACGAGCACTCGAGGAAGTGTTTCGTTGTTTAGCTCGACCTGCCAAATATCGCTTTGCTCTTCGTCTTCGATTTTGAGCTCTCGCATTATGAGGTCTGGCACGACTGTCTGCACGGGTCTATGGTCGAATGCTGATGCGGGGCGAGGGTTAAGGTTTCGTATTATAGCCAAAGCTTTTTCGAAATTTTTTCTATCGAGCGAGCAGCGTTTTCGTAAGACTTCACTTTCGCCAGTAGCGAGCAAGTCGAGCCCTGCTAGCAAAGTATCGAGTTCTGGGGTTAGCATTTCTCGATCTTGCAATTGCAATTTAAGAGATTCGGCTAGATTACGAGCGAACAAGCCTGATGGTTCGAATTGCTGCAATTTTTCTAGTACGACTTCGGCTTTTTCTTTAGAACAACCGAGCTGTTTAGCAGCTTCTTTCATAGATATTGGTAAGAAGCCGTTTTCGTCGAGTGAATCGATGAAGAAGGCACCTATTGCGCGTTCCATTTCATCCTGTATATCCAAGCCGAGTTGTTGCTGCAGATGATGCGCCAGACTACGTTCAGTTTCATCTTCTATATCATTTGTGAGCGTTTCTCCTTGTTGCGCTTTTCCCCGAGTTGCTTGCTCTCCTTGGTCGAAGACATTTTCGTAAGACACATCGAGAGATTCTTGATCGGCTTGAGCTTCTCGTAGCATATCGAGCGAATCTTTTTCTTCTCCCTCCAGTCGCTGAGTTTCTTCTTCTTGGCTATCTGAGCTCTGTGAGGAGTTTTCTTTGTTATTTTGAGTTTTTTCTTCTTCTTCGTCTTTTTCTAAGAACGGATTTTCTTCGATTTGCTGTTCGACCCAAGTTTCGATATCTGTTGCGTTCATCTGCAGCAATTTGATTGCTTGTTGCAACTGAGGAGTTAGCACCAAAGATTGTGCTGCCTTGAGTTCGAGTTTTGGAGCTATTGCCATGGTAGATTTATTTTAGTTTTTTGCGTAGTTTTTTTATGATTATATACGAAATCTGTTTCCTAGGTAGTATCGCCTAACTAGCGGGTTTTTGGCAATTTGTTTTGGCGTTCCGGCAGCGATTATGGTTCCTTTGTACATAACATATGTTTTATCGATGAATTTTAGCAGTTCGTATATATTGTGATCGCTGATTAGAATTCCGATTCCCCGTTTTTTGAGTTTTGAGATTAGCGTTTCTATTTCGGATACGGCTATGGGATCGATTCCTGCGAGTGGCTCGTCTAGTAGCATGAATTGTGGGTTGCAACATAAGGCTCGAGCGATTTCTAGGCGTTGTTTTTCTCCGCCAGATAATAGTTGAGCTTTTCTGCTTCGTAGCTCTACTAGTGAAAAGTCTTCGAGTAGTGTATTTAGAATTTCGTTACGCTCGTGTTTTTTGTGATGTAGCTCTAGTATTGATTTCAGATTGTCTTCTACGCTGAGTCCTTGGAACAAGGAAGTTTCTTGGGGAATATATGTTATGCGTAAGTCTGCTCTTTTTTCGCTACTAAGTGATGAGATATCTTTTTTATTTAGGAATACTCGACCTTTATCAGCGGAAATCAATCCTGCTAGGATGTAGAAGAATGTAGTTTTCCCGGCTCCGTTTGGTCCTATCAATCCGACGCTTTCGCCCTCTCTGACCTGTATGGAGAGGTCTTGTAGCACATTTAGTTTTTGATATGATTTCCATATAGCACGAGCTTCCAGCATCCTATTTTCTGCCCCACTCGTTTTGGAAGAAATTTTAGTATTTGTCAGCATTAGCTATTGAGCTTGAAGAATCGTTGCGCGAGCTCCTTTTCGAGTTTTTTTGACTCGAGTTTAAATTGCTGTTTGCTCAAGTTATAGCGTAGACAGGGACTTTTTAGAATTACTTCACCGAGTCGCACTTTCACTGCTCCGCATAGGATTCCGCTATTATCTTTTATGCTATGCCCTCCTTTTTGTCCTGCTACTTCTGTCCCGTCGGCAAAGATAATCCGCGCGAGTTTTTTTCCACTGCCTTTATATCGAGCCTGTTTGCCTTGTATTATTATACTTTGAGCCATCAGCGTCCACACTGGATTTGAGCTATTTTTATTTTTATTCTGTATTAGATATTCTTTTATGACCACTTTTTTTTTCAGCATCACGCGTCTTATAGATTTTGCTCCGAAAGCTTCTCCCAAGTTTCCTCCCAAGTTTCCTCCAAAGTTTTCTCCAAAGATTTGGCAATTTTTGTTTGTATCAGGATTTTTTTCTTGGCAAGCAATTACTTCAGCGAGTTCAGCTTCCCCTTTATATTTTTTTGTATCATTTTCGTATTGTATCAGCACCCCTTTTTCCAGCAACATTGTTTGCTGTTTTTTATCTGCGTAATTTTTTAACTGCGCTTGTTTTTGCGCATTTATAGTTATGCCTGGCGCGTTGAAGGTAATATTTTTTATGAGCCTTATATCTCCATTGGACTGAATTACCCCTCCGCGTTCGGAATGTATCGTAGCCTCGTTAATTTCTATTGATAGTGGGTCATTTGTACTGATTTTATGTTCGGCGTTGAGGTTTTGATAGGTTAGCGATCGAGTTTTTAGCGATATCCCCGCATTACTTGCTTGAGCCCCATCCTCACATAGTAGTTTGATGCCGATTGCGCCTTTATTTTTAGCCCAATTATCTTGGTATGTAATTTTTGTATACTCGTTTTGCGATAGCTTCGCTTCAGATGGAGATTGTTGCAAATGCCCGCATTGAATTACCCAGCCTTTTTGTGTTACTGGATATCTCTTGTTGTTTTTTTCATTAGCGAGAGAAATTTGTCCTTTTGCTTTGAACATTTGCCAGCCATCTTTGTAGGTCTGTTGCGAGATTGGCAAGCGAGTTAGCTGTTTTTGCCTACTGTCGTTATGCCAACCGAGCATAGCTACTGGTATTGCTATGGCACATAATAAGAGCAAAGCATCTACCATCAATTTTCCTTTTGTTTCGTCATATTGCAGCCTATACCTCGCTATATAGTGCTGTAACGACTTTGCTTCGCTTACGAGCTTTCGTAATTTGTTCATCATTTCCCTCATGCTTGCCCTGCGCGCAAGCAATCTTGTAGATGTAGCAATCCTACGACTTGCTTATTTTTGTCCAAGACGACGAGCGCGGTTATGTTATTAGCGTTCATTATCTCGATGCCTTCTGCTACGAGTTTATTTTGTTCTATTGTTCGTATATTTTTGCTCATTACTGTTTCAACATCTGTTTCGAAAGTTTTTGTGCTACTTTTGTTTTCTATCATCCATCGCCTTAGATCGCCGTCGGTTATGATTCCGTGTGCTTTTTTATTTTTATCACAGACGATAGCGGATCCGAGTCTTTTGCTGTTTGCTTCTATGATAGCATCGCGCATTGTGCTATCGAGTTCGACTATAGGTAGAGCTTCTCCTTTGTGCATAATACTTTCCACGCGTATTAGTTTTTGTCCGAGCTTTCCGCCTGGGTGAAATTTATGGAATTGCTTAGCGGTGAAGTTTCGCCTTTCTAGCAAGGTTATAGCGAGCGCGTCTCCGTATACGAGTGCGCTGGTAGTTGAGCTTGTCGGAGCCAAACCCATGGGACAAGCCTCCTCGACTTTTGGCATTAGCAATAGCTTGTCTGCTTGTATAGCGAGGGAGCTATCAGCGTGCGCGGTCATTGCGATCAACAAGATTTTGTGCCGCCTTGTGTATGTTACAATGTCTACAAGCTCTTCGGTATCCCCGGAGCTTGAAAGGGCGAGCACGGCGTCGTTTCGCATTACCATGCCCAAATCGCCATGGCTTGCTTCGGCAGGATGAACAAAATATGCGGGCGTTCCTGTTGATGCGAGAGTAGCTGCGATTTTTCGAGCTATATGCCCACTTTTCCCCATTCCAGTTACGATTACGCGCCCCTTTAGAGCCATAAGCTCGTCGATAGTCGCGGAGAAAGCTTTTGCTTGCTGCGGGTCGTTTTTTAGATTGTGTTCAAGTTTAGAAATAGCCTCGCGCTGCAGTATTATTGTTCTGCGCGCGCATGCGATGTCTTCGTTGGTTATTTTTTGATTGATTATTCTCTGGTCGATTATTCTTATGTTGATTATTTTTGGGTCGATTATTTTTAGATTTTTTGTTTTTTTATTAGCCCGCCATAGTGCGGACTACGATGGATATGAGTATTTTATTAGTGTACTCGCGCCCAGATACGACGTTTGTACATGACTGCAATTATCAAGAATATAATCAGGAAGATAATCACACGCAAGCCTATGTGTTTTCGTTGTTCTAGCGATGGGTCTGATGCCCAAGTTAGGAACTGCGCTACATCGAATGCCATCTGTTGGACGCTAGCCTCAGTCCCATCGCTGAAAGCTATGATGTCTTTGTCTAACGGAGGTGGCATAGCAATTGCTTTTCCTTCGAAGGCAGTATTGTAGTACAACCCCTCTTTTAATTCGAAACCTGCTGGAGCTTCACTATATTTTGTCATAAGCGCGTATATAAAGTCAGCCCCTCCGTGCGCTGCTTTTTCAGCGACTATCAAACTCAAGTCTGTAGGTAACGCCCCGTTGTTTGCCGCCCGCGCTGCTGCATCGTTAGGGAAAGGCGATACAAAAGGATCGGCAGGCAGAGCAAGTCGCGAGTAGTACTCTCCTTCGTCGTTTGGTCCGTCTTCCACCTCACTGAGCGCAGCCAAAGCTATTACTTGCGCTTGCGAGTATCCCAACTCTTTTAAATCTCGGTAGTGTAGGAAGCGCATAGCGTGGCAGGCTGCACAAACTTGAGTGTATACTTCGTATCCGCGTCGTAAGGATGCTTTATCAAAATGTCCTAGGATTCCTTTGAATGTCCAACTTTGTTTTTCTATGACATCAGCCTGATCAGCTGCGTTACTTTTGACGGTCAACATTGTAAGCACCAGCAGAATGCACGAGCCTATGACAAATGTACGGAGAAATGTACGGGCGAGTGTCTGTGCGAGTGTCTGGGCAAATGCCTTCTGGTTGATTGCCAGCGCAATTTTTCTGCTCAAGAGTTTTTTGTTCATAGCGACCACTATCTTTTAAGAGTCGTGAGGATGGTTGGAAGTTTTGAGAACCGGTTCGCTGATGCTTGCGGGTAATTTGGCGGGTCTTTCGAAGAAACTTAGTAAAGGGATCAGTAGCAGGAAGAATCCGAAATAATATATAGTTCCCAACCGTGCCCACAGTATGTATGGCTCTTCTGCTGGCTTGCTCCCGAGCCACCCTAAGAACAGTGCATCTATGACGAAGAGCCACAAGAACCATCGATATAGGGGTCGATAACGGCAACTCCGTATTTTCGAGCGGTCTAGGAACGGTAAGAACAGCAGAATAGCGACTCCACCGAACAACCCGATCACTCCGAGCAATTTGTTTGGTATAGCCCGCAAGATTGCGTAGAAGGGAAGGAAGTACCACTCAGGCACGATA
>JABAAS010000023.1 GCA_014238625.1 Alphaproteobacteria bacterium
TCGATGCGAGCGGATTTAGGAGTTGTTATTTCAGCTTCGCATAACCCTTATTGTGATAATGGTATCAAGCTGTTTGGTTCAGACGGCTTCAAGCTAGACGATAGTTCGGAGCAAGAGATAGAATCTTTAATGCACCAAGAATCGCTACGCAAGCGAGTTAGACCGGAGCGTTTAGGACGAGCGCAACGGATAGAGGACGCGCCTGGTCGCTATATAGAGTTTGTTAAGAATTCATTTCCACGCGCGCTTAACTTAGATGGGCTTAGGATAGCATTAGATTGTGCGAACGGCGCTGCTTACCGCGTCATGCCGCCAATTTTTTGGGAGCTTGGAGCGAACATAGTCAAGCAAATAGGCACGAACCCTGATGGAACAAACATCAATAAAGACAGAGGAGTAACCTCTCCATCTCGTATAGCGGAGGTAACTAGGAATAGTAACGCGGATATCGGGATAGCGGTAGATGGAGATGCGGATCGCCTTTTAGTAGTCTCCTCGCAAGGTAGTATCATTGATGGCAACCACCTACTGGCTGCTATCACGGAGCAGTTACGATCTAATGATGAGATACGCGGTGATAAGGTTGTATCGACGATACTTGCGAACTTGGGCTTGGAGCGTTATCTGCAGGGTAAGTCTTTACATCTTCTCCGCACGAATGTTGGCGACCGCTATGTAGTGGAGCGTATGCGTCGAGAGGGCAGCAACATAGGAGGCGAGCCTTCTGGTCACATAGTATTGAGCGACTATTCGACTACTGGCGATGCTTTGGTAGCGGCGTTGCAGGTTTGCGCGATAGTTGTGCGTAGCGGTAAATCGGTGGATGAGTTTGAGAAACTATTCGAGCTAGTACCGCAACGCACTTTAGATGTTGCACTGCAAAATCATAAGATAGTTCTGGAGCAAGATTCGATGAAACGCACGATTGAGCAATTACAACAACGTATTTCCTTGCGACAAGGCCGACTTCTTGTGCGTCCTTCTGGCACGGAGTCTGTAGTTCGCATCATGGCTGAGGGAGAGGACGAGGATTTACTACAAGAAACTTTGGAGGCTACGCGCGATGCGCTGCTGGCTGCATGACGCAGCTGCTGCACTATTGTTACGATGATCTTGCCTTTGTAACCGATAGAGTAGATGGGGTAGGAGTTTCTGCTGGCGGTAGCGTTGTTATCGGTAACTTTGATGGCTTGCATCGTGGGCATATGGCGCTATTGAGTAGCTTGCGAGAGCCTAGCTTTTCAGATTTTGCTGACCGCCCACTACCGCGCCCTTGGATAGTCCTGACCTTTGAGCCTCACCCGCGTAGCTTTTTTTCGGCGAACCAACGACCAGAGAAGCGAGCTGAGTCGCCTTTGCGTTTGTCGAGCGTTGAGCAGAAACATAGATTGCTAGAGGATTCTGCACTCGAGATAGATAGCTTGGTTGTGCTGCGCTTTGATGAGGGTTTATCGAAGATGCCTGCGCAAGACTTTGTTCAGGATTTTTTAGTTTCAAGTTTAGGTGCCAAGCATTTAGTTGTGGGGGAGGACTTCGCGTTTGGTCGCAACAGAGAGGGAACGCTAACGACCTTACGAGAGATGAGCACTCTGCTATCGAATAAGGATATATTTTTTCGCGTGCATTGTTTCCCTACTCTATCGACGAGCTCAAGCAGCCCTACTGCCTATTCTTCGACCCGCGCGCGCGAGCTTTTACGCCTTGGTAGGCTAGAAGAGGTAAGAGAGATACTAGGCAGAGATTTCGAGATAGAAGGTGTTGTTATAAGAGGCAAGGGCTTGGGCAGCGAGCTAGGCTTTCCGACGGCGAACATTGATCCGCAAGATTATTGCCACCCTTTATTTGGAGTTTACTGCGTGCGAGTTTTACATAATGGGGTTATGCATGAAGCGGTAGCGAGTTTTGGCGAGCGTCCTACTTTAGGTGCGGGTTTGCAACCGCTTTTAGAAGTACACTTTTTCGACTGCCCGAACGACTTATACGGCTCTAAGTTGCGAGTTTCTTTTGAGAAATTTCAACGCAAGGAGGAGAACTACGCTTCGCTGGATGCGTTAAGATTGCAAATAAAAGAGGATGTCAAACTAGCCAAGCAATACTTCTATGAAGAGAGCTGATAAAAACACAAGAGTTTCTCTAGCGATTTTCGGTGCTGGCGGTCGCATGGGTCAGGCATTATTGCAAGAGTGCGAAGAGGAGCCTCGCGTTGAGGAGGTTTTAGCTATTTTTTCGCCCCAGCAAATAGCGAGAAGGAAAGAGAGTAAGTTAGAATCTAGCGATGATCTGCTATCTTTGAGCAAGTTCGCGAAAGCGCGCGCGCCTTTATCTGGCGAGGATGCGATTAGTAGCGTTTGTTCTGTTGGTGCTGCGATTGATTTCACGCCACCTGCGGCTGCCTTGGAGCATGCGCTTTTGGCGAAAAAACATGGCTGCCCTTTTGTGTGCGGCACGACTGGTTTTAGCGATGATGAGATGAATAATTTGCGGCAGATTTCAGAAGGCTGCGCTTTAGTCTATGCGTCAAATTTTTCATTGTCGGTTGCTCTACTTAGTTCATTAGTTATGCGAGCTGCGCGCCTGTTACCAGCCACGCATTTTGACGCGGAGATTATGGAGATGCACCATCGTAAGAAAGTTGATTCTCCCTCTGGCACGGCTTTGCGTTTAGGAGAGTCTATTGCTAAGGCGCGTGGTGAGGAGCATCTGGGGGAGCAACCCGTTATTGATCGCTCTGGCTTGCGGGCGCGGGGAGGAGTTGGCTATGGAGTATTGCGCGGTGGCGGAGTTGTTGGCGAGCACCGCGTATTATTTGCGAGCGACAAGGAACGCCTTACACTTAGCCACGAGTCTTTTTCTCGTTCTATTTTTGCGCGAGGAGCCTTGTCGTCTGCTTTATGGGCGATAGAACAGAGAGCGGGCTTTTACTCTATTGACGATGTATTAGGTATAGATTGATAATTTATACCGAAAGTTTTCTCAATATAAGCAAACTTGAAATCATGCATATATCTAATAATAAATTATAAAATAGTAATTTGCGCCAGATAGTTAAGAGTTTTATTATTTATTGAACATATTAATTAAAAAAATATTCAATAATAAATAATTCTAATTTTTTTAGAAAATATTAATATAAAAAATCAGCCGCGCATTGATTACCATTTTTCAACGCCCGCTAATATAATAAGATTGAAATCTACCTATATCGCATAAAATTTGTTACGCGCTGTTGAGAGCTGGGGTGGTAGGATTCGAACCCACGATCACGAGACCAAAACCCGTTGCCTTACCACTTGGCTACACCCCATCGATTATCAGTGCCTATGCTATAGCGTAGAGAATACTATAGACCAAATAGCTTGCACAAAAAAATACAAAGTTACCTCTTATGCGATAAATTTTCATCCGAGAAACTCTGTAGCGAGCACATTGCTAAAGCCGCTCAACCTCAGCTTTTCTGCTATATTTTCCTGAGCGCCAAGTTTAGTCAAACCGAAGCAAGCAGACCCGCTGCCAGTCATGCGAGCGCATAAGATTCCCTCGCTTGCACGCAGAGCCTCTATCCTGTTAGCCACTCTAGCATCCAAGCTAGAAGCGGCATCCTGCAAATCGTTTCGCATATCTATTATTTCTTGCATTCGATTTTGCGGATAGACTTTTTTACCTTTAGGAGCACCCGTAGCTCTTGCTACAAGCGAGTATCGATTATAAACCTCGCTGGTTGCCAAACCCTCACCGCAAAGTAGAACGACCCCACAAGGCTTCAGATTTTCTAGTCGAGCGATTTTCTCGCCCGTTCCTTCGACGAGAAGGTTATTGGTATTCTCTCGTAGCATGAATAGTGAGACATCGGAGCCGACTTCTTTTGCGATATCGAGCCATTTTTTTTGCGAGAGATTAATCTTTTTTTGAGCGCATAGCAAGAATTCAGCGGCGTTGCTAGAACCTCCGCCTAGTCCCGCGGCGGCTGGTATATTTTTGAGCAGCGTTATTTTCCAATGTTGCGATTTTTGCATAACGCGTTCGAGCGCGCGCGCGGCACGGATGACCAGATTATCTTCACCGCTTGTAATTGTAGCAGAGCTGACCTCCGCCTGCTTATCGATGACCTGTAAGTGAATGCCGCCTTTTAGCCTTTGCTCGACTAGTAATACATCGTGCAGTTTTAGAAAAACGACGGAGCTTTTAATCTGGTGTAATTTTTTATCGTTTTTTTGTAGCTTTTTTGCACCGACCTGCAACGAAAGATTCAGCTTTGCATGAGCGAGCAACCTATTTTCGGCTATCACTTTTTTCTCTTTTATTTTGGCAGTCCGTTTTCGAGTTTTTGTTGTACTCTTTTGAGTAGCTCTTTATCTTTGCTCTCGAAGTCGAGCACCCTAGCCCACTGGTATCTAGCCTCGATCAACCTACCTACCTTCCAATATACATCGCCGAGATGATCATTAATTGTTGGGTCTTCTGGCTCGAATATAATTGCTTTCTCTAGTGCTTGTAGAGCCTCCTGATAATCTTGCAACCTATAGTAAGCCCAGCCAAGAGAATCGACGACTGCTCCGCTTCCCTGTCGCAGAGTTACAGCTTTTTTCAGCATTTCGAGAGCTTGTTCGTATCTTTCGTTATTTTCGAGATCGAGCCAAGAATATGCGAGATAGTTCATGACCATTGGTTGTTCTGGCTCGAGTTCGAGAGCTTCTAGGAAGTTTTTTTCTGCTTGCGTCCACATACCGTTGCGCTCTAAGGATACTCCTCTTTCGTAGAACAACCTCCAGTATGCATTTTTTTTATCTTGCGAGAATTGTTTAGATTTTTTTCTATACAATTTTACGGCTTTATCAAAGAATGGAACTGCATTTTCGTGTTCATCTGCGACTCGATAGAACGAGCCTGCGTACCACCAAGCCAATATTTCATCTTCTTTTTCTGCCTGCATATTTTTCAGAATATCTATTGCTTGCTGAAATTTATCGAGTTGAGGATTTTTTTGCTGTAATTTTGCTTGTTTTCTTAGCAGCTCTGCTTGTTGCAATAGGCTTTGTCGATAGTATATGGATTCTTTATCGACCAGTGTTGAGACCTGCAAGGCTTCGTCGTGTTGCTGGTATTCGCCCAATGCGTCGCTGAGCAATATTTTTGCGTATTGTGACGATGGATCGGTTTCAGTGGCTATTCTTGCGAGCATCAACTTTGCGCCTATGGAGCGCTCTGAGCTTGCGAGGTCTGCGAGCGATCTAGCGAGGAAGAATGTTGCTTTTTCTTTTTCTTTGCTTGGGAGTATATTTAGTTTTTCGCCCGCCTCGATTCGTCGATGCATCTCATCGAGGAACAGACTACTTGCTTGAGGTTGATTTTTAAAGGTTGATAGAGCTGCCAATGCTTCATTTTTTTCATCATTTTCAGCGTGATGCAATGCCTGCGCCCATACGAAAGAAAGGTTATTAGAGTTATTTTTCTGTTCGCGCAAGATTTGTTGCAAGTTTTTTTTCTCTCCCCGAGCCAAAGCTGCGTATATTCGCAGTAGCTGTGCGAAATTTTCTAATGACTCTTGTTCTATTTCGCGCAGAGCGGACATTTCACCACGAGTATCATTTAGTGCGTATGCGATCCAGAATCTATATGTTGGAGCGCTATATCGGACGAAATCTCCGAATCCTGATAGGTCTCCGATGGTTTTGCGCGCTTTTTTTGGTTTATTGTTGCGCATTTGCTTTGAAGCTATGAGGAATCTGGCAATAAACCCGTGAATATTTTTTTTACTTTTGAATTTTTCAGCTATGGGCAAGGCTTTTTCTATATCTCCGGCGCGCAGATGAGCTAGGAGAGCTCTCTGCCAGACTTGTTCTGTTTGTATTCGGGAAGTTAATCGAGTAGCTATTTCTGATGCTCGAGGGAATTCCTGCACGAACTCTGCGTGTCCTAGAGCGAGGTAATCGCCGGACAGATTACCGGTTATGTTTCTAGCGAATATGAGCGAGCGTGCTCTATCGAAGAGTTGAGGATTTTTCAGTTTATTGCTCCAAGCTATCAGCCCTGCTACCACTTTTGCCTGCGAGCTTTCGATGAATGATTTTATTTTGTATTTATATTGATTGAGTTCCGAGTTTTTTTCTTGTGCTGTTGTTTGCGCGAGCGAATTTTTTTGTATAGATTTTTCTTGTGCACTTGCCTCGAGGCAGACGGGATTGTTTAGAGCGAAGAGCACTAGCACGAATAGGATTATCACCTTTTGCGTTATTTTTTTTAATTTCATGCTTTTCATTTATTTTTACCGCTTTATATCGCTTATTTACGCTCTTGTCTTTATACCTGCCGAGCGGACATTCTGCTCCACAATTGAGCATATATGCCTTCTTTCCGCAATAGAGAGTGGTGGGTTCCACTTTCGTAGCACTTTCCTTTTTGCAGCACGAATATTTTATCTGCGTTGAGTATAGTTGTTAGCCTATGGGCGATAGTTATGACGGTGCGCCCTTTCATGACTTGATCGAGAGTTTGCTGTAGCAATCTTTCGGTTTCGTTGTCGAGAGCGGCGGTAGCTTCGTCGAGCAAGAGTATGGGAGCGTTTTTATATAAGGCTCTTGCGAGGGCGATTCGTTGTTGCTGTCCGCCGGATAGACGGCATCCTCTTTCACCGACTTCTGTATCCAAGCCGTCTGGCAACTCTTGAATGAATTTTTTAGCTTCAGCATCTTCGATGGCTTTGAGCAATTTTATTTCGTTGATATTTTCAGCCCCGAGCGCGATATTTGCGCGCAGAGTATCGTTGAAGATACCGATATCTTGCGAGACGAAAGCGATTTTATCTCTGAGACTTTGCATAGAGCAACCTGCGATGTTCTGTCCGTCGATGAGTATCTCACCACTATCGATATCGTGGAATCTTAGCAAGACGCTGAGCAGAGTAGATTTTCCGGCACCGGAAGCCCCGACGATAGCGGCCTTGCTCCCACCTTTGACCCTGAAGGATAGTTTGTTTAGCGCGGGAGGAATATCGAGCACCTGCTTGGCGCTATTATTTTTTTTGCGAGCGTCTATCTCTTCGTCGCTTAGTTCTTTGTGATAGGAGAAAGATACATTGCGCAGGGTTATATCGCCGCTGTCTATGACCAAGGGTTTAGCTCGAGGTTTATCTACTATTGTAGCCTTCTGCTCTATGGTTCGATAGAAATTGTTTAGAGCAGCGATACTTTCTTGCAGATCGACATTGAAATTGACCAATGTTCGCACTGGTTGTAGTAGCAATAGCAAGGCTACGACGAAGGACATGACTCCGCCAATGGATAGCTGATCGGCGCGAATTTGCAATCCACCGAACAGTACGACGAAGGCGAAGGATAATCCGACGAGCACCTCGACGATGGGCATTGCTTTTGCTTGGGAGTAGCTAGTGCGCTTGTTCCAAAAGAACAGAGCGTCGAAGTGTTTATCTGCGAGTTTTAGATATTTAGGCTCTGCATTATAAGCTTTGAGATGCCTTATACCTTTGAATGTTTCGTCGAGGAATTTTCCGGTATCGCCTATTTTTTTCTGAGTTTGAGAAGCGGCGTGCCTAGTTATTTTAGAGAGCCAACGTATAGGCAGGTATATCAATAGAATGAAGAAGAAGGTTATCAAGGAGAGACGCCAGTCTGTGTAGAACATATTGAAGAGATATGCTACTACGAGGACGGAATCTCTAAGCATTATTATGAACAGTCGCGAGAGGCTATTTCTGATCATATGCATGTTAGCGATCATAAGAGAGACATATTTACCTGTTGATTCTTTTTGCATGAAATAGACATCGTTAGAGATTAGATGCCTATATAGTATTTTTTGCAGGTCTCTGAAGATAGCACTACCGACATATCCGCTTTGCGATATTTGTAGATAGTATGCGATTGCGCGCAGAACTGAGAAAGAGAACATCAGTAGCATCAGCCAATATATTACGCTGCCGCCATCTACTGAGAACCCTTTATCGAGTATGGGTTCCAACAACCTTACTTGAGCAAATGCGGTTAGCGAGAATATCACCAGTCCTATTGCTGCGAGTGCGATACGAGTTTTATATTGCTTTAGGTATTGCAAAGCGAATTGCCGCAAGACTGCCTTGCGTTCTTTTTGCTTTGGTTGTTTTTTGGAGTAGGTATTTTTTTTCATGCGAGGAGCTTATTTCTGCCATGCTTCTGGCTTGTTAGTATTATTAGTCATATTAACGATGATTCGTTATTAGGGATTATGAATATATTGTATACTTTGGCTATCTTACTTACGAGGAGGATATAACTAGCATGAAAGAAACACAGCAAGAGTCACAGCAAGAGTCACAGCAAGAGTTATCATATGATTTGGCGATAGTTGGAGCTGGTCCTGGCGGCTATGTAGCGGCTATTCGCGCGAGCCAGCTAGGTTTTCGCACGGCATTAATCAACAAGTATAGCAAAGCGGGAGGCACCTGTCTTAATGTCGGCTGCATTCCCTCGAAGGCGTTACTGCATTCTTCGCATCTGTACGAGCAGACGAGCAAAGTTTTAGCCAGCCACGGCATCAAGACGAGCAAACCCTCTTTTGACTTGTCTGTGATGCAAGAGCGCAAAAACTCAGTAGTCTCTTCTCTAACGGACGGGATAGCTTTTCTGCTCAAGAAGAACAAGATTAGCTACATAGAAGGGGAGGCACGCTTGCGCTCTGCTAGTGGCGACGAGAAGATTTTAGAGATAGAGAATGTTAAGAACAAACGAGACAAGCAACAGCTACGCGCCAAGCATATAATTTTAGCATTGGGTTCAGAGCCGACACTGCTACCGAGTTCTATTGCTGAGGTTGATGAGAAGAGGATATTGACCTCGACTGGAGCGCTTAGCCTATCTGCTGTGCCGTCGCATTTAGCGATAGTTGGCGCGGGAGTTATCGGTTTAGAGCTAGGCTCTGTATGGTCTCGTTTAGGTAGCGATGTTACTGTAATTGATATGCTTGATCATATAGGAGGGCTTGATGCTGATTTTTCGCTCGAGTTTCAGAAGATTTTGCAAGCTCAAGGCTTTAGTTTTAAACTACGGACTAGCTTAGTTTCGCTGCAAGCTGGCAAGGATGAGATAAGGATCACGACTAAGGGTTGCGAGGAGGGGAATGCTGGCGCGAGCCAGAAAAGCAGCTCACAAGAAACCAACTCAGAAGAGACCAACTCTGAAGAAACTTGGTCAGCTTCGCATATATTACTAGCGATAGGTCGCAGAGCAGCGACCTCTAATATGGATTTAGGCTCTTGTGGAATTGATTGCGATGAGCGTGGTTTTATCACTGTGGATGAGAGTTTTGAAACCTCGTTATCTGGTATTTATGCGATAGGCGACTGCATTGGCGGTGCGATGCTAGCGCATAAGGCGGAGGAGGAGGGAGTGTCTGTAGTAGAGTCTCTTGCGGGCAATGGCGGTCATGTTGACTACTCGAGCATAGCGGGAGTTATCTACACGCACCCTGAGGTTGCGGTTGTGGGCTTGAGCGAGCGTGAGGCGCAGGCTAGGGGTATTGAGTATCGGCTTGGTAAGTTTCCATTTCGCGCGAACGCGCGCGCGCGCACGACTGGCTCTGATGCGGGTTTAGTTAAGCTGCTAGTTGATGCGAGTGATAATAGACTATTGGGAGCGCAGATTTTAGGCGATGAGGCGGGCACTTTGATACAGGAGCTAGTGGCGATTTTGGCGTATCGCGGTACTGTGGAGGACCTATCGCAGATTTGCCACCCGCACCCGAGCTTGAACGAGTCTTTGCGCGAGGCGGCACTAGCGGCTATGAATAGGGCTATCCATAACTAGCAACCATCCCCCCTCCCTTACGCAGTTCACTGCGCAGGGGGCAGGAATATATAAGTAGCGAGGAAGAGTAGCTATATATGCGCTACCTTCGCTCGCTGCCTATGTTTAAGACGAGTAACTATGCTGGAATTTCGTCGCTATTGATTAAATATGTACTTCTAATAGAATAGTAATAAATCGAGAAGCTAGCATCATCGGGTAGTAGATAATAATCCTCGATGGTAACTTTTTGATAATATACATCGGCTTCTGCATCGATGATCAAATCGGTGCCATCTTCACTTTTGCTAAAAGTGAAGTCTGCTCTTGAGCGTACACTTGCAAACAGGACTTTATTATCGCCCTGCGCGTCTGCTATCACATCGTTGCCTTCGCCAGCAGAAAAATGGTATGTATCATCGCCCTCTCCGCCTTGTAGGCTATCGTTTCCGTAGCCTCCAGTAATTTCATTGTTTCCTGCGTCGCCAATCAATGTATCGTCGTGTATTGATCCTTCGATATTTTCGATGTTTCTGATAATATCTCCCTCTGCATAACCGCCGCTACCGCGCCCGGTTGCGAGGTTGACTGTTACTTTTTCGAATGATTCGTCGTATGACAGCGTATCACCAAAAACCACCCCGGATGAGATACGGTTGTTGCCCCCATCGATCAGATCGTTGCCAGCACCAGCATAAATAGTGTCGCTCCCGTCGCCACCGTACAGCTGATTGCTACCTGCACCGCCATATAGGGAATCGTCCCCTGCTCTACCATAGATTACATCGTTACCCTCACCCCCAAAAAGTTGATCGTTAGAACGATAGCTACTATCACTCCCATAGATTCTATCATCGCCGCCGCCGCCCATAATCCGATCACCATTAGAACCAGCCCCTACCATAAAATCTTTACCATCGCTACCAACTAAATTATTACGAGAATTGCCTAATACCGAAGCATATAACAAGCCTAATAGAGTGTCTTCGGCGCCGTAAAATGCGCTATACCGTCCATTTTCATAACTGCCATATTCTATATTGACAACATCGCTACCCAGATAACGATCAATGATCTGAAGGTTATAAAGACTAGCACTTCTCCTACTTGTCAATAGCAAGCTATCTGCAGTAGCATCTTTAAAGTACAGATTCACTGTTCCAGCTGTATCGGTAATAGTATCCGTACCATCACTTCTCTCGAAAATATAATCATCGTTGCCCTCGCCCCCATCGAGTAAGTCGTCGCCCCTACCGCCGTCGATGGTATCGTCTCCCTCACCGCCGCTGATGGTATCGACCCCTTGCGCGCCGCTGAGAATATCGTTGCCGCCTTCGCCGCTGATAACATCGTCGCGCGCGAGTCCGGTTAAGACATCGTTGCCATCGCCACCGGTGAGAGTAACACTTTGATCTTCGATAACGCCGACTGTAGCTCCAGAGATAATATCGTCAGTGACCCTTATGAGTGTAGCATCGGTTGCTAGATTATAGTAAATCTCGAAGACGACCTCTGTTTCATAATAATCTTCGATGCGCACCTGTTGTTCTTCGGAACCGCTAGCCAATAAGATTACGAGATCATTGCCAGCACGCATAAAATGCGGAGACACTAGGGATGTAAATCTCCCATCACTTGAGGACAGGAACTCGATTCTATTAGTTCCTTGGTTATCGTATATTTCGTCTACACCGTCGCCTTTACTAAAGCGGTATATATCATCACCGGCTCCGCCTTCGAGTATATCTTCTCCTAAGCCGCCGTCGAGTATATCGTTTCCGTCTTCTCCATATATTTCATCCCATCCCTCGCCCCCATCGAGGGTATCGTTGCCGTTGCCACCTTCGAGAATATCGTCGCCACCAAGACCATATAGAAAATCATTACCTTCATCGCCTGCGAGATCATTATCATCTAAATCGCCAGTCAGGCTTAGTACAGGTGTTAGTGCCCCTTGGGAGACGGCAAAGAACTTACTTTCGACATCAGTATTATAGTGGATAACGAAGTTAGTTGTATCGAGGTAGAAATCGTTAACTGTTACCGTCTGCTCGTTTCCGCCGACATTAATGGTAATAACGAGGTTATTACCATCTTTGGCAAAATTTCTATCGTCGAGTGGCGAATAGTTTCCAGCCTCGGAGGACTTGAAGTATATGGCGTTATTGCCTTGAGTATCGGAGATCACGTCGTTTCCATCTCCTGCGCCGAAGACATATATGTCGTCGCCATCACCACCATTGAGAGTATCGTCTCCTCTACCGCCCTGTATCAAATCTTTTTCTATGCTAGCGTCTATGGTCTCAGCGATATCGCTACCTAGGAATAGTTTACCGAATGCAACATCTCCCGCCCCGTAGAGTATGCTGTATCGCCCATTGCTGTAGCTACTTGCGCCGATAGTGACTGTATCGCTACCTATGGTTATTCTTACGTCGTTATTATCGAATCGATCAAAGTGGAAATGCTCCAAGCCTACCAAGCTTCTAAAGTATAGACTTTCCTGCCCATCATCATCTGTTATGGAGTCGCGCTCATCTCCCTGTTCGAAAATATATTTATCGTCTCCGTCCCCACCGTAGAGTCTATCGTTTCCGCTACCGCCATCTAGTGTATCATTGTCGTCTCCGCCGTATAGACGGTCTCTATCAGCGCCGCCGCTGAGCAGGTCGTTTCCGCCCTCGCCGTATAACTTATCTCTGCCTTCGTTACCGTATATCTCGTCGTTTCCTACTCCACCACGCAGAGTATCTCTACCTTCTGTACCGTTGTATATAGCCATTGGATTATCTCCCTTTTTTTTGTTGCGAGGTTGCAATGAGTCTTGTGTGATAACTTGCGCCATAACTTGCGTCATAGCTTGCGTCATAGCTTGCGTCAGCCCAATAACCGCCGAGCATAAATAGACTTTACGGGGGAGTCAATGTTATTTAGAAATAATATACAGATATTCTATTTAAAACGAGAGCGCGTAGACTCTACCACTTGCGCATAGCACCTGTACATAGCAAAGCC
>JABAAS010000024.1 GCA_014238625.1 Alphaproteobacteria bacterium
GTAGACTTGCGCAAGCAGCTTGCGTGGCGAAGTCCTGATGAGTAGGGCTAGGCTTTAACTTTTTTGAGATAGTAGCGCTCACTTTATGACCACAGCTTCTAGTTCCACCTATGATGTAACGATTGCCAGTATCCGAGAGGCGCAAGGGCGGATAGCGGATGGTATTGTCCGCACTCCGTGCCATCGTTCTGCGGGATTATCGGCTTTGCTAGGTGCGGACATTTATTTGAAACTAGAGACCTTGCAACGCAGTGGCTCTTTCAAAGATAGAGGAGCTCTCAATCGTCTTTTGCAGTTAAGCGATGATGAGCGCAAACGGGGAGTTATTGCTGTTTCAGCGGGCAATCATGCGCAGGCTTTAGCCTACCATTCGAGCCGTCTAGGCATTGAGGCGACTCTTGTCATGCCTCTTTCGGCACCTTATGCGAAGGTTTCCCGCACGCAAGGTTTTGGTGGCAAGGTTGAACAATGTGGCGAGACGCTTGACGATTGCATGGATAGGATGCGCGAGTTACAAGAGCAGCGTGGCTTTATTTTTGTTTCTCCTTACGATGATGCAATGGTTGTTGCTGGTCAGGGCACGGTTGGATTAGAGATAGCGGAGGATGTTAGTGATATTGATTGCGTAGTCGTGCCGATAGGTGGCGGCGGTTTGATAGCGGGCATTGCGACTGCATTGTTGAGCGAGGGGGAGGGGCAAAATAGCAAAGCGAGCATTATTGGTGTTGAGGCTGCGTTGTATCCGACGATGCACCATTTAGTCAAGGGAGCGGATTTACAAAACTCGGCTGATGATGGAGCGGGGATAGGGATTGGCGGTCATACGCTAGCGGAAGGTATAGCGGTTAAACAACCGGGAGCTTCGAATGCGAAGGTAGTTAAACGTTTAGTTGAGGATATCTTATTGCTCGATGAGCCTTCGCTTGAGCGCGGTGTTGCGTGCCTGCTAGAACATGGTAGGGTTCTTGCGGAGGGAGCGGGAGCAGCCCCTCTAGCGGCTGTTCTTGCGCACCCGCAGCGTTTTCGCGGTAAGAGGGTTGTTCTTGTGATTTGCGGTGCGAATATTGACACGCGCCTACTTTCTTCTGTTTTGACGCGTGATATGGCTCGCAATGGTTTGATGGCGCATATTGGTGTTTTGATTTCGGACCAACCTGGCGTGCTAGCGAAGGTGTCTGCTATTTTTGGCGAGACTGGAGCGAACATCATCGAGGTTTTGCACAAGCGTTTATTTGAGTCTTGTGCTGCGAAGGAGGCGGAGCTCGATATTATCGCGGAGACGAAGGGACATGAGCATATTCAGGAGGTTTTGGCGCGTCTTCGCGGCAACGGCTTCAGGTCTAATAGGCTACATAGGTTCGACTGATAGGAGCGCAAGGATTGGCGGCTGGGTATGAGAGAATGTTTAGGTTAGAGCTACTTGTTTAGTTGGAATTTTTGTATGTTTTTGGTTACTTCTATCATTGTGTTAGCGTTGGTTGATTGAATAAGGTTGGCATCTGCGGGAGGGGTTGTTCAGTTGTTCTGCTCTTGCGGGTCGCAGGAGAACAAGACAGGGGCAAGTGCTCTACTTTTAGCTGTCCGCTTATTAAATTTGCGCTGTGCTTCCAAGAATTTTTTATCGCAACTTTTGAAGTTTGGATAGACAGCAATCGTCTCCTCTATCCACACCTTGTCAGCATCTGATGCTTTAGGATTCTGCAAAGTGCTTTTAGAAAGTATGTGCGGGAGTTTGTCTACTCTGTCATACTCTTTGTTAATCTCTTCCATTAACCTTGCACTCTCTTTGTCAGACTTTTCTTTTAGTATCCTTGCTTTCTCTTGTTTTTGCCTGTTCTCTTCTCTTTGTCCCAATTCGTATTTGACAAAAAAGAACACAATGACGAGTGATGCGATTGCTGTAAAAACCACAACTCTCCTGCTAATTTTGGGTTTCTTTTCTTCGTTATTGTTTTTCATTGTTTAAAACTCTAGGTGTTAGCGTTGGTTGATTGGTGAAGGATGGTATTTGCGGTGAAGCGTGTCAAGGTGAAAATGGGGTTAGTAATTCTAAAAGTCATCCTTATTTATGAGTTTTATTTTCGCTAATTAGTCTACCCAAACTTCCGCCGCCGCATATATGGACATGGAAATGAGGAACTTCTTGTCCTGCATGCTCGCCGTGATTTGCGAGCAGACGATAGCCTTCTTTTTCCAAGTTTAGTAGCAACACGCTTTGCTTCACGGCGCGAAAGAATCCGCAAATTTTTTCATCCGAGGCATTAGCTGTAAAGTCTGAGAATGATCTGTATGCGCCTTTTGGAATAACTAGCGCATGGACTGGAGCCTGTGGGGTTACATCGTGAAAGCATAGAGCATAGTCGTCTTCGTAGATTTTCCTACAGGGTATTTCTTCACGCAAGATTTTTGCAAAGATGTTGTCTGGGTCGTATGGGCTATGAGTATCTTTAAGCATATTTTTTGGCATGAGAAGCTACCTTTCAATAGTTACTTTTGGGGTTGTTGCTGTTTTTTTGGCTTTGCTGTTCCGAGCTTTCTTGGTCTCGTTTGGCAGCGCGTTCGGCGAGTATCTCATATACATTTTGCGGCTTTGTATCGCAGGCGTACCAGAGCAAGCATAGATGGTATAGCAAATCTGCGCTTTCTTCGCATAGAGCGCGTTGCAGTTTTTTTTGTTTATTTTCTTGCTGTGTGAGTGGGATTTGCTTTGCTTGTTCGTTCTGCTTTAGGCTAATTGCGGCTATTAGAGTTTCGGTAGCCTCCTCGCCGAGTTTTTGAGCGATACGCTCGATTCCCTTCTCCAACAAATCTGCGGTATAGGAGTCGCCAACTCCAGAGGAATGCGCTCGTAGTGCTATGCGTTCGTATAATCGGTTAAGGTCAAAATCTGACATGAGTTATTTCTCGAGACAACTTTCAGGATAATTCTTGTAATGGATTTTTTATATTTTTATGGGCAAGAGTGCTGGCTTATTTCTTCGGTGATACGCATACTTATCCCTTGTTCTTGTAGATATGTTTTTAGTTGAGCGATGCTCATCTCTCGATAATGGAACAGGGATGCTGCGAGAGCGCCAGTTATACTTGGTATTTTTAGCACATCTTTAAAATGTTCCATTTCGCCGGCGCCGCCCGATGCTATAATTGGAATATCTACGGCTTGAGCGATTTTTGTCAAGAGTGGCAGGTCGAATCCGTTTTTTTTACCATCGCGATCCATCGATGTTGCGAGTATTTCACCAGCACCTCTTTCTTGAGCTTCTTTAGCCCAGGCTATGGCATCGAGCCCGCTATGTCGAGTGCCTCCGTGCGAGTATACCGAGAATCCACTTTGGTTATTGCGACTATCTTTTTTTGCATCGATTGCGAGGGTTATACATTGAGCGCCAAAGCGTTTTGCGGCGTTAGAGATAAGCATTGGATTTTGTATAGCAGCGGAGTTGACGGATATTTTATCCGCGCCAGCTGATAGTAATTTTTGCACATCATTTTCGCTACGCACGCCTCCGCCTACGGTTAGTGGTATGAACACTTGTCCAGCGACTGCGTAGACTATATCTGCCATTGCCGCCCTTGCCTCGATTGTTGCGGTAATATCGAGGAACACTAACTCGTCGGCTCCTTGCTGGTCGTATAGCTTTGCTAACTCGACTGGGTCTCCGGCCTCTCGTAGATTTTTGAATCCGACTCCTTTTACGACGCGCCCCTCCTTTACATCTAGGCATGGTATGATGCGTGGCATCAACACGATTTCACCTCTGTCATTATTTTTTTACCCCGCCCCCCCCGCTTGCGAGTTGCGCCTCTGCGAGCGAGAACTTTCCCTCATATAGAGCGCGCCCGCAGATAGCGCCTGCGATTTCGCCGCTACGAGCTAGCATTTTTATATCCTCAAGCGAAGAGATACCACCGGATGCGATGACCTCGCATGGCAATGCTTTTGCAAACTCGACACTCAGCTCTAGATTTGTTCCTTCGAGAGTTCCGTCGCGCGAGATATCGGTAACTATCACAGCGGCTATTCCAGCTTGTACAAAAGGCTTTAGGAAGGTAAGCGGATTTAGCGCCTCATTATTTTGCACCCAGCCTCTTGTTGCGATTTTGCCATCGCGTAAATCTAGAGCGATTGCAATTCTGTTGCGCCATTTTTTGCATATTGATAGGGCGAGTTCTCTCTGTTCGACTGCCATTGTTGCGATAACGACTCGCTCTACGCCCCTCTCGAGCCAATGCTCTACGGCTTTGAGCGATCGCAAACCGCCGCCCAGCTGTATAGGAGCGTTGCTTAGAGCGGCGATTTTTTCGATGATTTTTCCGTTGGTTGATTTCCCATCGAGAGCCCCATCGAGGTCTACGACATGCAATGCGCGAGCCCCTTGTTCAAGAAAGAGCTTTGCTTGCTGCAAGGGTTCACTATGGTATGAGGTTGCGCGATTTTTTTCACCTTGGTATAGACGCACGCACTCCCCCCCCTTTAAATCGAGAGCGGGGTATATTATCATTTTTTACGCACTGATCAGTGGTTATGGACGCCAAGCGAGAAAGTTAGCCAGTATTTTTTGTCCTGTATGTTGACTTTTTTCTGGATGGAATTGAACCCCGACGATAGAGTTTTTTGCGAGCACCGCTAGCGTTGGAGCTCCGTACTGCACTTGAGCGATCGCGCAAGCAGGATTATTTTCGCAGACGCTAAAGCTGTGGACGAAGTAGACTGGCTCTCCCTCGGTTACTCCTTGCAACAGAGGATGAGGCTGCAATTGCTGTAGGTTGTTCCACCCCATATGTGGCACTGGTAGATAGGCGTTTTTGTCAGAGTTAAGTTTATTAGGGTTTAGGCGTCGCACCGATCCCTTGAACCATCCGAGCGCGCGTTGTTTTCCGTATTCGAATCCTTTTTCGACCATTACCTGCATGCCAACACAGATTCCTAAAAAGGGCTTTCCTTTTTCCAAGACGCAAGCCTCAAGTGTTTCGAGCAAGCCTTGTTGCGCGCGCAATTTTTCTAGGCAAGAGCCCAGAGCGCCTACTCCTGGTAGCACCAATCTGTCTGCTTTTTGCAAGCGTTTCGGCTCTGCTCCAATATAGATTTCCCTTGCTCCTGCTGCCTCTAGTGCACGAGCTACCGAGCGAATGTTACCGCTACCGTAGTCTATTATTGCTGTTTCACCCATTTTATTATTATTTTCTGCTCTGTTTTTTATTTTAGCTATGCTGTATTTTTCTGTATCTACTTTCCATAGATTCCAGATAGACAACCTTTTGTGGAAAGGACAGTATGCTGTAGTTTTTCGTCGATTTTCACGGCTGCTCGCAAGGCGTGTCCTAATCCTTTGAAGATTCCTTCGATTCGATGATGATCATTTTCGCCATGTAGACTTGTTAGATGTATTGCGGCGCCTAGCGCGAGACTAAGAGCATTAAAGAATTCGCGGAATAGAGATACGTCGCAATTTCCTATTTTTTCTGCGGTAAAAGGCATTTGAAAATGTAGAGCTGGTCGCCCGCTTAGGTCTACTGCGACTTGCGCCAGACTTTCGTCCATGGGTATGAGAGCCGAGCCATATCGCGCGATAGCGACTCTTTCGCCTAATGCTTTTGCTATTGCTTGTCCGATAGTGTATCCGCAGTCTTCGATTGTGTGATGCTGGTCGATTTCCAAATCTCCTTTAGCCTTTAGTTTTATATCGAATAGCGCGTGTCGAAAAGTTTGTTCGAGCATGTGATCGAAGAAAGGGATTCCTGTTTCTATTTGAGTTTTGCCGCCCGCATCGAGCGTAATCTCTGTATTTATGGATGTCTCTTTAGTTTCGCGCAAGACTATTGCACTGCGTTTCTGCCTTCCGTCTATCATTTTATTCAGAGAGTTCGAGAGTTATCCGTCGAGCTTTTTCAGCATCCATAGCTGCTAGTATTGGAGCTACGCGTCGAGATGGCATTTGTCGTAGCAAAGTAACGACGATGTCCAAGTCGAGCTCGTTGAATATAGCTGCGGCGCGTTTGGGTTCGATGTTTGAATATATTCCGATGAGTTGTTTCAACCCGCCGCTTTGTTCTCCGTTGTAGCGTTCTAACAGAGCTTTGACTTCTGCTCGTGTTTTTTCTAAAGCCCCTTCGCGGTCTTCGATTTTTTTCTGTAGAGCTGCCAAGATAGTTTCTCTGGCTTCTATTGTTCGCTCTCGTTCTCCTAGGCGGTCTGTGCGTTCTGCGAGATTTTGCAACAAAGCGTCGTTGACGGCGATTCTCAAGTAGAGATTACGCAGTGTCTCTGTTCCTAAGCCTTTTTGACCAGTTTGGTTTTGACCTATTTGTTTTTTCCCTTTTTCATTGCCCTTTGTCCCGAACACATCTTCCAGGGCTTCTTCCTGCTCTTCGTTTATCTCATCTGTTTGAGCAAGGTTTTCGTTGCTTGTTTCTTGCTCGCCTTGTGCTAGAGCACGGTTGAAGAAGTTACCGAGTTGTTGCCATTGTGCGTTTCGTCGGAGGTTATCTAACCTTGAGGCGATTCCCACCCCTATTACGATGATCAGCAATAACATAGCAAGCAAGCGCATATTTTATTCCTCAGCGTAAGTTTTGTAATGACGGTAGATTTTCGCTAGCATCGGCTATATTTTTGACCTTATTTTGCTCTGGAGCTTTATTTAACCCAGTTGATTGGTATAGATCATTCCCGCCAGCGTTTCTGCTATGCTTAGGAGAGTTATATGTTTTGCCAGTATTTTTGCTACCACTGCTCAATGTGACTTCGAGTTGATCTGCCAAGCTGTTTCCTTTTTCTATCAAATAAGTTAGATCGCTCTGCAAGAGTTTAGCTTTTTCTTTACTTTGTTCGTGCTGTTCTTGTGCTTCTATGGCAGCTCGCTTTAAGTTTTCGAGCAAACTTTCGGCTTTATTTATGCTTTTCTCGAATCGAGTAAACAACCAAGCGAGCTCTGCCTTTCCGCGATGTATTGCATTTACGGCTCGAGTTAGTCGGACCGCATATATCACTGCGCAGAGCAATAAGAAGAGCAATAGGCTATCGAACAATAGCGAAGGCCATGAGGATGCAAAGGAGGCTGTCCATGACGATTGCAATGCGTTGGGCAAGGAAGATTGTAAGGATATGTTGGCAGAGCTTTCCATATTTCACTTACCAGCTTGGTCAGTTTCTTCTGGGTTGTCTATCTGCGGTTCGAGCAGATTTTCACTAGGGTCCAAAGGAACCCCCTGGCTTACCCCCTGGCTTATACCTTGGCTTATACCTTGGCTTACCCCCTGGCTTATACCTTGGCTTACCCCTTGGCTTATTGGGGTATTGTTTTGCTCTTCTTTTTGTTGTCTATCCTCCACGGTAGTCATATTTTGAGTTTTTTCGCTGGCGTTAGCTTTTTCAAACTTTTTATCGATAGTGTTGATGTTTTTCTCACTTTCTGTCTGAGCGGCTTCGACTCTGCGTAGTAGTCGCAGAGCGATTCGTCCATCTTTCCTACCCATTCCAGCGATGAAGAGAGGAGCCCCACCGCTTTTCACCTTTACCTGCGGGTCGAGAGGCAAGTCTATATTTATGATTGATCCTCTTTTCCATGAAAAAGCATTACCCAGAGTTGATTGGAACTCGGATAGTACTGCCTCCAGTTCTATATCCGAGACTCGTACTGAGTCGCTGAAGTGTTTAGCCCATGCTCCATATTCGCCGAAGCTTTCGCCTAATAGTTGTTGAGATAGTTCAGCTTTGACTGGCTCTATGGTTCTGTATGGCATCACGATATGCATAGATCCGCTTCTTCGGTCGATACCGATATTGAAATTTGCGACTACTGCGGTATTTGCAGGTAGAGCGATGGAAGCGAATCTAGGATCATTTTCCATGCGTTCGAATTGTAGGTTGACTGTGCTTACAGGGTCGAATGCGCTTGCGAGATCATTAAGTATTGCGTTGACCAACCTTTCGACCATACGAGTTTCGATGATGGTATATGGCTTTCCTTCGTTGGATTGCAATTGTTTAGTTCTTCTCCCGCCGTGTAGTATGTCTACGACGGAGTATATCAGATCATTATCGAGAACGATCAAGCCACGGCTTTCCCATTCTTCTGCTTTGAACACGACGAGGAGACTAGGTAAGGGTATAGAGTTTAGATAATCTCCGAATCTTACAGGTGCGATTTTTCCGAATGTTACATCGACATTTTCTGAAGTGAAGTATCGCAGGCTACCAGCGGAGATACGAGCGAATCTTTCGTATATTCCCTCGAGTGCCGGTAATCTTTCAGCGGTAATTCGCTGACTATTTACCAATACGCCGAGTCCTTTTTCCTCTTTTTGTCTTGCGCCATCACTAGGCAAGATAGAATCTATTTCTTCTTGTTTGAGCAATGGGTTATCGGTGTTTTCTATGCTTTCGTCTCCGAAGAGAGCAAAATCTCCGACATCTAATTTTTTATTATCTGAGAATTGATTCCGTTGCTTCTCTGGTGATTGTCCGCCGAGTTCTTGCGCCCAATTGGAACCGAAGATGTGTCCGCCTTTATTTTGCTCATCAGTCATAATTGCGCCTTTTTACTGTAGCTGCATTTCGGTTATATAGACATCCTCGACTCGCACGGAGCTAGTTATTTTATTGATACGAAACAACATTTCTTCCCGCAACAAGAATATCCCCCTTGATCCCTGTAATTCGTTTGGTCGCAATTCTTGTAGATAAGGAATTAAGGCATCTCTGATAGCGGGCTCTAGGTTTTTGAGGAATGGTACATCTTGAGCTCGCCCGAGTTTTAGGGATAATTTGAGTCTGAGGTACACGCGATTATCTCCGCCGCTATTTAGCACGACTTCCAAGGTTTCTCGCATGCTATGAGTTACGACGGTGTTGATTTGAGCCTCTTGCTTGTTTGCGAGCACCCCGCTAGTTGATGGTAGAAATTCTTCGAGGAAGGATAAGCGTCCGAGGAACAAAGCTAGCAAAGTTGCGATGATTACAATAAACATCAATGCTATGGGCCAAAAAGATTTATTTCGTCCTTTTTGAGGTCCTTTGGCTACTGGCGGGTTGAAGCCTGTCATATTCTCTTGCTTGCTTTACTTATTAGTTTCTGCATTTTTGTTGCAAAATTTGCGCCTAAAGACTTAATCTAAATCGCCCGAGGTATTTTTTTGCTTTAATAACTTACTACCGCCGTGCTCCCACACTATCTATGTTATTCATTTTGAGGAAAAAAGCAAGTAGTTGTATCTAAAAAGAGCCTATAGCTTTGTTTAATCCCCATTTTTTTTATTTTATGTTTTTTACCTACTCGTTTTTTGTAATCGAGCGTTCTGTAGTTTTAATTTTTGGGTTCTTTTTGGCATGAGTCTTGCTTTTAACAAGGCAAAGGACATAACGAACATTTGAGCAGGAACCTTATGGAGAATGGTCTCTACATAGGATTATCTCGTCAGGTTGGTCTACGTCACCAGCTAGATGTTGTTGCTAACAATTTGGCAAATAGCAACACTGGTGGCTATCGCTCTGACCGAGTAGCTTTCCACGATCTTTTGGTACGCACGGAGGCTACTGCTAAGATCGGGGAGCTATCTTTCAGCGAAGCTGTTAACATATCGCGGGACCCTCGTGAGGGAGCTATACAGACTACTGGCAATCCATTGGATGTTGCGTTGCGAGGCAGAGGCTGGTTTTCGATACTTTCTCCACAAGGTACTTTGTATACCCGTTTAGGCAGCTTTGTTGTAGACAATGATAACCGCCTTGCGCTTACGGATGGTAACCTATTGCTTGATCGCGGCGGTCAGGAGATCACCTTACCGGAAGGTTGGGAGCAAATAACGATTTCCCCTGATGGAGTTGTATTTGCCGACAATGATCGAATTGCGTTGCTTTCGGTTGTTGATTTTGCTGACGAGTCTTCGCTGGAGAAACTCGATAGCCTTTACTATCGTGCCGGTCCTGATCTTGAGCCATTTATTTCCGACGATGTTCAGCTATTGCAAGGAGCTCGTGAGTTATCTAACGTCGCGCCAGTGCGTGAGCTAGTACAGCTTATCAATGTCGAGCGTAACTATCGTCATATAGGTAACTATCTGAATCTTGAAGACGAACGCGCCCGAGAGGCTATTCGTAACTTGACGCGTTAAACGCCAACGATTGCCACCCAGCGATTGCCACCGATCCACCACTAAAAGTTTATTACAGAAGGAAGATAAGGAGAAAGAATCATGATGAGTGCCCTGCATGTAGGAGCTTCTGGAATGCTAGCTCAGCAATTTCTAGTAGAGACTACGGCTAACAACATAGCCAACTTGAACACGACTGCGTTCAAGAAGAGTCGTCCTGTTTTTCAAGACTTGTTTTACCAAAACATCCGTCAGGTTGGCTCTATTTCCTCGGATGCTGACACGATTGTTCCGGTTGGCGTTCAGCGAGGTTTAGGCACTCGCATTTCTGGAGTTTATCGTATCCATAACCAAGGCAATTTAGTTACGACTAACAACGCACTAGACTTGGCGATCAGCGGTCGTGGCTATTTTCGGGTTGAGCATCCGAACGGCACAGAGGTCTACAGCCGTTCTGGTTCCCTACAGCTTAGTGCGGAGGGATCTTTTGTTACGGTTGACGGCTATTCGTTACTTCCGGAGGTCACGGTTCCGAATGATGCGATAGAGATTACGATCAACCGCAATGGTCAGGTTTATGCGAGCATCGAGGGAGAGATTCAACCTCGTTTTTTAGGTCAGATGGAGCTAGCGACATTTCCGAACGAGGCTGGCTTGGAGGCGATAGGTGATAATCTTTACAGACAGACTCCTGCCTCTGGAGTTCCGAACATCGATGCGCCTGGCGCTCAAGGTTATGGCACGCTTTTGCAAGGCTACCTTGAGTCTGCGAATGTTGAGGCGATCGAGGAGCTTACGGCGATGATTTCAGCGCAACGCGCCTACGAGATGAACTCGAAGGTTATAGAGACCTCTGATCAAATATCTGCGACCACGACTAATATCCGTTAGTTTTATAAACGATTTAGCATTACCAATATCACTATGTATCCTTTCCGCTCCGTTTTTCGCTTAAGATTTTTGCCTCGAGGATTAAAAATAAAAGAAGCAACTTCTGTAGCGCTTGGAGTTGCGAGAAAACTCGGACGTTTATGCTGGTTGAGTTTAATTTTTTGTTGCACAGTTTTGTTTATTTTATTGGCTTTGGTAGCATTGTTTAGTGCTTCTGCTCGTGTGCCTGAATCTTCGAGACAATCACCGAGCAACCAGTTGCGAGTTTTTTCTGATATTTCACAGAGCGGTCGTTTTTCTAATCGCGCTGGTTTGAAAGAGTTGTTACTCAAATCTTTGTTGCGCGGCGCTTGGCGAGGTCGTTATAGCGATGGTCGTCTTCGCCTTCATAGCCTACCTTCTGGCTTTCCCTCGCATGGTAGATTGCGAGTTGATGCTATGACTTGGGAGTCTGGCAAGAATCGTTTTTTTGCTCGTGTTTCGATGCATAGGCTAGAGCATAGGCTAGAGAGGCCTGCGAGCAAAAAGCGAGGACAGACATTTTCTCTTTCTGGCGAGGCGATAGCTTATAGGAATGTTGTTACGACGAGCCGTCCTTTACTACACGGGACGACACTCACGGCGGAGGATTTAGAGGAGCGTTCTGTACCTGTTAGAGCAAATTTGAAGAACGCTTTGAGCAATATCCGAGATGCGCTTGGCAAGGAGGTTGGTTTTCGATTGAGCTCTGGCACGATATTGCGAGAGCACCACTTACGCTTGGCGCGCTTGGTTCGCCGCCGTTCGATTGTGAATGTTGTCTATAATAATGGCGGAGTTCGAGTAGTGCTGCAAGCCCGTGCGCTTGAGAATGGAGTTAAGGGTGGGTTAGTGCGATTGCGTAACAAGATTAGCGGCAACGAGTTTTACGGAGTTGTCGTAGGAGTTGGACAGGCTGTTGTCTATCAAGCGTCGGGACAAGAGGGTATAGGGGGAGGTCAACAACAGGATTTGGGAGCGAGCGTGAGAGATTCGTTTGAGCCTGAAAGTGTCTCTGGCAGAGAATATAGATTTGCTGACGACAACCCTTTTCGCTCGGCGTTCGGCAGGTAGGACTAGGAAGAGAGCAAGATGCAACGAGTTATGAATAGCGTTTTTTACAAACAGCTTGTGCCCTTTACGCTGCTGTTTGCCTTACTTTTGCTCTCTAGCGGCTGTGCTGGTTTGGCTAAGGTCGGCAAGAAACCAGAGCTATCGCCGGTGCAGGATCCGACGACGAGGAACGATTATCGTCGAGTAGAGATGCCAATGCCTAGTCCTGAACGCCATATTCGCAATCCGAATTCTTTGTGGCGTTCTGGTTCTCGCGCTTTTTTCAAGGATTTGCGAGCGACTCGCATAGGCGATATAGTTACGGTTTTAATCGATGTTCAGGATAGCGCGGAGTTGAACAACCAAACTCAGCGTTCTCGCTCGAGCAACAAAGAGACTCAGAATGGTGCTTTGAGTGCTCTTGATTCGACGGTACAAACTTTTTTCCCTCTAGCTCCCAGCCTTAACGATCTGTTTGATGGAGCTTCGCAAAGCAACACTCAGGGAGTGGGTAGTATTTCGCGAGATGAGAGGATCACCATGCGAGTAGCGGCGGTTGTAACACAAACGCTACCGAATGGCAATCTTGTTGTTTATGGTCGCCAAGAGTTGCGAGTAAACTTTGAGGTTCGAGTTCTGCATGTAGCTGGAGTTCTTCGTCCGCAAGATATAT
>JABAAS010000025.1 GCA_014238625.1 Alphaproteobacteria bacterium
CCGTGGTATTTATATCCTCCGCAGTCGAAATAGACTTTGCGGATATTTTTCTCTAATGCGCGTTGAGCGATTATTTCTCCCAATTTTTTAGCTGCTTCACGGTTTCCACCGCCTTTATCTTTCATCTCTTTTTCCAAGCTAGTGGCAGCGACGAGAGTTTTATGGTTAGCGTCGTCAAGTATTTGCGCATAGATTTGTCGATTAGAGCGAAAGACGGACAAACGAAATCGTTCTGCAGGGGCGACTCTGCGTAAATGTCTGCGTCGGCGCACTGCGCGTCGAGCGAAGTTTTGCTGTTTTTCATCGGTCATTTTTTCTTACCTTCTTTGCGCCTTACGAATGCGTTGAGATAACGCAATCCTTTTCCTTTATATGGCTCGACTGGCCGCATATCTCTAATCAGGCTTGCGACTTGCCCTACTTGTTGTTTATCGTTTCCTTCGACGATTATGATATTGTTTCGCTCTGGACTTATAGATATTTGCATCCCTTCTGGGATTGGGAACATTATATCGTGGCTGTATCCGAGCGATAGCTTGAGCGTTTTTTCAGCGACGCTTGCGCGATAACCTACGCCTTCGAAGACGAGCTGTCGTTTGAAGCCTTGCGAGACTCCGATAATTGTTTGGGCGATCATTTGTCGCATTGTTCCCCACATTTCTCTAGATTTTTTGCTATCGCTTTTAGATCCGCTTTTTGGTTTCACGACTATGGAGTTTTCGACTTTACTAGCCTCGATGAGATGGGATAGTTCTACGGACAAGACACCGCGTTTGCCTTTAGCGGTGAGCTTTTTATTAGAGAGCTCGACCTCGACTCCCTCTGGTATAGCGACGATTTTTTTACCGACACGAGACATTATTTATCTTTAGCTCCGAGCTATATTTTTGCGCGAGTGCGAAGTCGGGCTCAGCCTGTTGCTTTGCATGGAGCTTAGAATATCTGGCATAAGACCTCCCCACCGATATTTTTTTGCCGAGCTTCTGCGTCCGACACCAAGCCTTTTGGCGTTGAGAGTATAGCGATACCGAGGCTGTTATAGAAGCGCGGTATATTATAGGCTTTGGCATAAACGCGCCGTCCTGGTTTTGAGACTCTGCGTATTTCGCTAATTGCAGGAATAGCGTCTGCATACTTCAAGAAAACCTCGAGGCTTGGTTTTTTCGACTGCTCGTCAAAGACTCGATAGTCTTTGATGTATCCTTCGCGTTTGCATACTTCGAGCAAAGCTACCTTCAAGCGCGAGGATGGCGCTACGACGCTAGCTTTTCCTACCGCTTGGGCGTTGCGTATTCTTGTCAAAAGATCGCCGATGGGGTCGTTTAGGGACATAGATATTATTTTTTGCGGAGTGTTTTTACTTATTTTGCTTTTGCAATATGGGGTTTAGTTTTTCTGTTGTCTTCTACCAGCTAGCTTTTGTAACGCCGGGCAGCAATCCGTTTGAGGCGAGTTCTCGCAATATGATACGCGAGATATGAAACCTGCGATAGTAAGACCTAGCGCGTCCAGTTGCAACGCATCGATTTTGGTATCGCGTTTTACTAGAGGATCGTGGCAAAGCTGCGAGTTTCAGTTGCGCCTCGAATCTTTCATCGATAGCGAGACTACGATCACGTACGATCTTGCGTAACTCTGCGCGTTTTTTCGCAAACGCTGCGATCTTCCGTTCGACCGCGAGGTTTCTTTCGGTTGTTCCTTTACGAGCCATATTTATTTTCTCCCTACAGCGACTTTAGACATTAGCAGATTTTGCGTTTTGGTATGTTGATTTTGTGATTGATTTTAGCTTTTAGCAGCGACGAATGGGAAGCTGAATCCCTGTAGCAATGCGAGAGCCTCTTTGTTTGTTTTAGCGCTAGTGCATACGACTATATCGAGTCCGCGTATTTTGTCGATTTTGTCGTAGTCTATTTCTGGAAAGACGATTTGTTCTCGCAAGCCTAGTGCGTAGTTTCCTCTACCATCGAAGCTATTTCTCGATAGTCCTCGGAAGTCTTTGACTCTTGGCAGAGCGATAGTTATCAATCGGTCGATGAATTCGTACATGCGCGCTTTTCGCAAGGTTACTCTGCATCCGATTCCTTGTCCTTGCCTTAGTTTGAAAGCGGCGATAGCGTTTTTGGCGTGAGTTGTAACGGGTTTTTGCCCTGCGATGAGCTCTAGCTCTGCCATAGCGTGCTCTAAGTTTTTGCGATCTGTGACTGCTTCGCCGATTCCCATATTCAAGCAAACTTTATCGAGTCGAGGAGTTTGCATGATGTTTTTGTATGCGAACTGCTCGACGAGTTTAGGTCTTAATTCTTTCTCGTAGAGTACATGCAAGCGAGGCGAGTATTTTTGCTCGTTGCTTTGGCTATCGTTTTTATTATCAGGCATATTTTAGGTTTAGAGTTCTGGTTTTACAGTTAGTTTTGCGTTTATTTTAGAGTTATTTTAGGCGAGTTATATTACTTGTCCGGATCTTTTTGCGAAGCGGACTTTTTTTCCACCTTCGTTTCGGAATCCGACTCGCACGGGTTTTCCGTCTTTAGGATCGATGCACATTAGCACCGATAGAGGCAGAGGCATTTCTTTTTCGATGATTCCACCATCATTATCGCGAGTAGGTTTTGTGTGTCTTTTGACTCGATTCACGCCGTCGACGATAGCCTTTTCGCGCACTGGCATCACTCGCACCACCTCGCCTTTGGCGCCCTTATTGCGTCCAGATCGAACATATACCTTGTCGCCTTTGCGAATTTTAGCAGCCATCAGATGACCTCAGGAGCTAATGAGATTATTTTCATATATTTTTTTGCGCGTAACTCGCGCACGACCGGCCCGAAGATTCGAGTTCCGATGGGCTCGCCATTTTTGCTTACGAGGACAGCTGCGTTTTGATCGAATCGAATAACGGATCCGTCTGGCCTTTGAACTGGATATGCAGTTCGCACGATAACGGCTCTTAGGACTTCTCCTTTTTTCACTCTTGCTCTGGGTAGAGCGTCTTTGACGGCGACGATGATCACATCGCCGACGCTTGCGACCTTGCGTTTAGAACCGCCCAGCACTTTAATGCACTGCACGCGTTTAGCGCCTGAGTTGTCTGCGACATTCAGCTGGCTCTGCATCTGTATCATTGTTCGGCTCCCTGGCTATTTTCTTGGTTATTTTCCTGAGTATTTTCTTGACTATTTTCCTGCGTGACAACCTCCCACGACTTTCTTTTAGATATAGGTCTGCACTCGCGTATGCGCACGATTTGTCCGACTTTCACGAGATTGCTTTCGTCGTGCGCCATGAATTTTTTAGACAAGCGCACGACTTTTTTGTAGAGCGGGTCTCGCACGCGTCTTTCGACGAGCACTGTTATAGTTTTGTCGTTTTTATCGGATACGACTTGTCCTTGCAAAGTTCTTCTAGGCATGCCTTATTTTCCTTGGCTCATTTTTTTGGCTCATTTTTTTGGCTCATTTTTTTGGCTGAATTCTTTTTTGCTTTAATTTTTTGTTGTTGCAGAGTTTTGATACGAGCGATCTCGCGCCTTGCCAAGCGTAGATTGTGAGGAGCTTCGAGCTGCCCCTGCGCCTGTCGAAATCGCAGATTGAACCTCTCTCGACGCAAGGAGACTAACTGCTCCCTAAGTTCGTCGTCGCTTTTTCGCTTGAGCGCATCGAATTTTTTATTGATGGGTTTTTCTGCCATCCTGTCCGTTTTTGCAGAGCTGCTTTCAGTCATAGTTTTCCTCCGTCCAGCCCGAGCCGAGCGACGACTTTAGTATCGACTGGCAACTTTGCTGCTGCCAAGAGCAGAGCTTTCACTGCGACAACGTCTGCGACCCCCTCCATCTCGAACATGATTCTGCCGGGTTGCACTCGACAAGCCCAGAACTCTGGCGAGCCTTTTCCCTTTCCCATCCGTACCTCGATAGGTTTTTTTGAGACTGGAATATCTGGAAAGATTCGTATCCATATTTTTCCTTGCCTTCGTATATGCCTTACGATAGCGCGTCGTGCTGCCTCGATTTGCCTTGATGTTATGCGCGCGCTAGAGAGAGACTTCAAGCCGTGCGAGCCGAAGTTGAGTCTACTACCGCCTTTTGCGACTCCGCGCACTCTTCCTTTGTGCACCTTTCGATGCTTGGGCTTTTTAGGTATCAGCATGACTTTATTATCACTCTATTAGTATCTTATATTCGTTATATTTTTCAGGAGAGATTTGCGTTTGCGCTATTTTTTTTAGCACTAGTTGTTGGATCATAAGACATTATTTCGCCCTTGAATATCCAGACTTTCACCCCGCATACGCCGTATGTAGTCATAGCGCTAGCTGCGCCATAGTCTATATCTGCACGCAATGTATGTAGTGGCACTCTTCCTTCACGGTACCACTCCATGCGAGCGATTTCAGTTCCGCCCAAGCGTCCCGAGCAATTTATGCGTATTCCTAATGCGCCCATGCGCAGAGAGTTTTGCACGGCTCGCTTCATGGCTCTTCTGAATGCGATTCGCCTCTCGAGCTGTTGAGCGATAGTTTCTGCGACGAGTTTTGCATCGAGCTCTGGTTTTCGTATTTCTTGAATATTAAGAGAAACTTCCATCCCGATGTATTTTTTGAGATCTGCACGCAATTTTTCAATATCTGCGCCTCTTTTTCCGATTATAACGCCTGGTCTTGCGGAGAAGATCGTCACGGAAGGATTTTTAGCCGCTCTTTCGACGAGTATTTTTGAAATACTAGCTCCCTTTAGGGACTTGTATAGATAGCGTCTGAGCGCCAAGTCTTCGTGTAACAGCTTAGCGTAGTCTTTGCTCCCGGCGTACCATCGGGAGTCCCAGCCTCGATTTATGCCGACCCGAAATCCGATTGGATTTATCTTCTGTCCCATTGCTATATTTCCTTATACTTTTTCGTTTTTTTCTTCGACGATGATAGTAATCGCGCTGAAATCTTTGATGATAGGAGCTGCGCGCCCTTTTGCTCGAGGCCTGAATCTGCGCATGCGAGTTGTTTTTCCGACCCATGCCTCTTTTACGACGAGTCTATCGACATCTAGTTGCTTATTATTTTCTGCATTTGCGATAACCGAGCGCAGTAGTTTCAGTACCGAGCCAGCGATTCGGCGTTTAGAAAAGCGTAGCTCTTGCATAGCGCGTTCGACGGGTTTTCGGCGTATAGATTTTGCGACATCGTTTAGCTTTTGCGGACTAGTGCGTAGCATACGCGCCCTGCCTCTGCACTCGTTTTCTCCGCGCCCGTAGCTTGTGCGTTCTTGGATGAGGTTATCAGCGGGCTTGCTGGCATCTTTGCGAGCATTTTTGCTGAGCGCTTTGCCCTTATCTTTCCCTAGAACTTTATCTGGAGCTTGATCTGGCGAGGAGCTTTTTTTGTTCGACATTGTCTTGTTGCTGTTCACTTCGTTATTTTTTTGGCTATTTTTTTGTTGTTGATACTATTCGGTTGATGAGCCTTACGACCTTTTAGCTTTTTTGTCGCCTGCGTGTCCGTAGAAGGTTCTTGTAGGAGCGAACTCGCCAAATTTATGCCCGATCATATCCTCTGTTACGAAGACTGGAATGAACTTACGCCCGTTATGCACTGCGAAGTTTAAACCTACGAATTGCGGCAACACGGTTGAGCGGCGTGACCAAGTTTTGATGGGGTCTTTTCGCCCTGATTCGCGTAGTTTTTCGGCTTTTTTCAGCAAGTAGCCATCGACAAAAGGTCCTTTCCAAACTGATCGTGACATAATTTTTTCTCTGTTTAGTGGTTAGCCGTTATTTATTAGCGTTTTCGCCCTCTGGGGCGAATTATTAGTCTATTTGAGGAGAAGTTTTTGCGCGTTTTTTTACCTTTAGTAGACTTTCCCCAAGGAGTAACGGGATGCCTACCGCCTGATGTTTTTCCTTCGCCTCCACCGTGCGGATGGTCTATGGGGTTCATGGCTACTCCACGCACGGAGGGTCTGCGTCCGAGCCACCTAGTTCTGCCTGCTTTTCCTAGCTTGATATTTTTATTGTCTTGATTTGAGAGAGTTCCGATAGTTGCCTTGCATGCAGCTGGTATCATCCTCACTTCGCCGCTTCTCAATCGCACTTGCGCGTATCCTTTGTCGCGCCCGACTATTTGAGCGAATGCACCGGCAGCTCTAGCCAGCTGTCCGCCCTTTCCCTCTTTCATCTCGATATTATGTACGAGCGTCCCGATGGGTATAGTTGATAGTGGAGAGGCGTTTCCGGGCTTCACATCGACTTTCTCTGCGGATATAACCTTATCGCCGATAGCGAGTTTTTGCGGAGCGAGAATATACGCGTGCTCTCCATCTTCGTATTTCAACAGAGCGATGAAACAAGTTCGATTAGGATCATATTCGATGCGCAAGACTTCAGCCGAGAGATCGTTTTTTTTACGCTTGAAATCGATTATGCGATAGCTTTTTTTGTGTCCGCCGCCGATATGCCTTGATGTAATTCTCCCGCGATTATTCCTACCGCCGCTTTTGCTTTTCCCCTGCGTGAGCGGTTTATGCGGTTTGCCTTGATATACGAGCTCGCGAGTTATTTCGACGAGCGCGCGTCTTCCTGGCGAAGTAGGTTTAGATGTTTTGAGTCCCATCGTTTATTCCTATTGCTTAGCGTTTTGCATTATTTTGACACTGCGCCTGCACCGATATCGATGCTTTCACCTTTTTGCAAGCGGACGAAGGCTTTTTTGCAGTCGCTACGCCTCCCGAGTCTTCCACGGAATCGCTTTGTTTTTCCTTTCAACCGAGATGTTGTCACGGATAGTACTTTAACCTTGAATACCTTTTCGACGGCGATGCGTATTTCTGGCTTTGAGGCGTTGAGCGCCACTTGAAATGTGACCTCGTTTCGTTCAGCCCCGAAGGTAGATTTTTCACTTATGATTGGCTTGAGCAAGATCGATAGCGACTTTGCCATGGAGATATCTTTTTTGTTTAGGAATTTCCAGCTCATACTCTTCCCCTCCGCTCGACTTCTTCGATTGCGCTTTTTGCGAGCAATAGAGCGTCATGCTTTATGATGTCGTATACATTCAAGCCTTGCTGTGGCACGAGCAAGACCTGCGGCAGATTTCTAGCTGCGAGTTGAAAGTTTCGATCTGGTTTTTCGCCGAGCACGATCATTACATTTTTCAGAGCATCCCATCCCTGCTGTTTTTTGGCGAGCAAGTCAGTTTTAGGTTTCTCGAGCGTTTCTTGCTCGATTACGAATAGCTTTCCGCTACGGCATTTATCGGATATGGCAGAACATAGAGCTGCTCTGCGGACTTTATCCTGAATATCGTGTTTGTAGCTGCGTGGCTTTGGTCCGAATGCATGCGCACCGCCGCGAAATTGCGAGACTTTTCTAGTGGAACGTCTTGCACTACCCGAGCCTTTTTGCCGCATTATTTTACGAGTGCTACCGTTTATCTCAGCGCGCGACTTTGTTTTATGAGTGCCTGCGCGCCTTTTTGCGAGCTGCCAAGCCACGACTCGCGCGAGCAAGTCTTTACGCAACGGCGCGTCGAAGACTCTTTCGGATACATCGAGCTCACCGGTTTTTTTTCCGTCTAACGAATGGACAGGTATTTTCACGCCTTCTCTCCTGCCTCGGCGTCGGTTGCGCCCGCCTCTTGAACAGCTACATCTTGCACAGCTGCCTCTTGAGTTGCCTCTTGAGTTAGCTGCTGTTTTTCGTTGCTCTCTGCAATGGAGCTTGGCGCGGGGGTTGATAAGAATGTGGGTTTAGGAGCCTCTTGCGGCAAGATTTTTTTGATGGCGTCATTTACGATGACCCATCCCCCTCGCGCGCCTGGCACGGCTCCCTTTATCAAGATAAGATTGCGTTCTGTATCGAGAGCTACAACCTTTAGGTTTTGTGTGGTTATCCGTTTTCCGCCTAATCGCCCTGGCATTTTTTTGCCTTTAAAGACCTTACCCGGAAACTCACGGTTGCCAGTAGATCCCATACTTCTGTGCGATACGGAGACTCCGTGGGTTGCTCGCAAGCCTTTGAATCCGTGTCTTTTCATCGCCCCTGCGAATCCTTTACCGATCGATATTGCACTCACATCGACGAACTGCCCTTCGAGGAAATGAGCAGCAGATAGCTCAGTGCCTTTTTCTGGCAAGCAATCTTGAGAGACTTTGAAGCTAACGATTTTCCGCATGGGCGGGCAATTTGCTTTTTCGAACAAGCCTTGCATGGGTTTTGTCAGTCTCTTTTTTTTCTGTTCGCCTGCTGCTACGAGCACATTAAATTTAGCCTCTGGTTTAGTGGCATCATCAGCCGTAGCCTGCGCCTCTTCTTGTCCCTCTTTTTGCGCCCCTTGCGAGCTAGATAAGTTAGTCGCTCTTTTAGCGACTTGCTTATCTTCTCGCACATCGAGTATGCGCGTTGCGACGAGCTGCAGCACCGATACGGGACAATGCTTCCCGTCATTTTCGAAGATACGCGTCATCCCGACTTTTTTTGTCAGCACTCCACATCTTCTGCTAGTTGCGAGCTTTTGCATATTATTAGATTTTGACCTCGATTTTGACGCCCGCCGCTAGGTCTAGCTTAGATAGCGCTTCGACTGTTTGTGGAGTTGAGTCGATTATATCGATCAAGCGTTTATGAGTTCTTATTTCGAATTGTTCGCGGCTTTTTTTATCGACATGGGGCGAGCGCAAGACGGTAAATCGTTCGATATGCGTTGGCAGAGGAATGGGTCCGAGCACTTGCGCGCCGGTTTTTCGTGCAGCCAATACGATCTCGGAAGTAGATTGATCTAGCATCTTATGATCGTATGCCTTTAGGCGAATGCGGATATTTTGACTAGCCATATTTTTTTTGAGTTTTTATTTGAGTATTTTGTTTTTTTTATTGCTCAAGCTATCAATTTTTTATCCGCTTTGCAGTGGTTATGGCAAAAGTCAGCTACTACTCGATGACCTTAGTGACGATACCTGCGCCGACGGTTCTTCCTCCTTCGCGTATGGCGAATCGCAAGCCCTCCTCCATAGCGATAGGGACGATCAACTCGACATCCATTTTCACATTGTCTCCTGGCATAATCATCTCTGTTCCTTTAGGCAGAGCAACCTGTCCCGTCACATCGGTGGTGCGGAAGTAGAACTGCGGTCTGTAGTTATCGGCAAAGGGAGTATGCCTACCGCCTTCGTCTTTAGTTAGGATATAAGCCTCGCCTATGAACTTTGTGTGAGGAGTAATGGATTTAGGTTTTGCGAGCACTTGTCCTCGCACGACATCTTCGCGGTTGACGCCGCGCAAGAGTACGCCGACATTGTCTCCCGCCTCTCCAGAATCGAGTAGTTTGCGAAACATTTCGACTCCAGTGCAAACGGATTTGCGAGTTTCTTTGACTCCGACTATTTCGACTTCGTCATTGACCTTGACGATTCCGCGCTCGATTCGCCCGGTTACGACGGTTCCGCGCCCTGAGATGGAGAAAACATCTTCGATGGGCATCAAGAAGTCTTTTTCTTTGGGTCTATCGGGTTGTGGCACATGCGCATCGATTGCCTTTACGAGTTCGAGTATTTTCTCTTTACCGATTCCATCATCGCGCCCTTCGAGTGCGGCGAGTGCAGAGCCTGAGACGATAGGGATTTTATCGCCTGGGAATTCGTATTTTGTCAGCAGCTCGCGTATTTCTATTTCGACGAGGTCTAGCAATTCTTTATCGTCGACTTGATCGACTTTATTTAGGAACACGACAATGGCTGGCACGCCGACTTGCCGTGCGAGGAGTATATGTTCGCGCGTTTGTGGCATTGGTCCGTCTGCGGCATTTACGACCAAGACTGCGCCATCCATTTGCGCGGCACCGGTTATCATATTTTTGATATAGTCGGCATGTCCTGGACAGTCCACATGGGCGTAATGTCGATTTTCGGTTTCGTATTCGACATGGGAGGTATTGATGGTGATTCCGCGCGCTTTTTCTTCAGGTGCGTTATCGATCTCTTCGTAGCTTTTGAATGTAGCCCCGCCCTGTTCCGAGAGTATTTTGGTAATAGCTGCGGTGAGTGTAGACTTGCCATGATCGACATGTCCGATCGTGCCGATATTGCAGTGTGGTTTGTTGCGAACGAACTTCTCTTTAGCCATTTTTCATTTTCTCCTTTGTATTTTTAGGTTGTATTTGTAGGTTAGTTTTCAAGTTTAGTTTAGTTTTTTTGCTAGTTATTTTTGCGAGCAAGAACTATAGCCAATGTTTATAATTAATCGATTATAATTTAGCGGTTATAGTTTAGCGATTTATGAGAGGCAGATATTTGCATCCCTGTCTTTAGTTTGCTTTTTATCCTGTTTGCTTGTTTTATTTAGTTTTTGCGCAAATTCCCTCGGTTATGTTTGGAGGCACTTGTGCGTATGAATCGAAGAGCATGCTATATTGTGCTCGCCCTTGGCTCATTGAGCGCAAGTTATTGACATATCCGAACATGTTTGCGAGTGGCACTCTAGCGTCGATGACTCTAGCGTTTCCTCTCTGGTCCATCGCGCCGACCTGCCCTCTACGGGAGTTTAGATCTCCGATGATGTCGCCCATATAATCTTCTGGAGTTACGACCTCGACCTTCATTATGGGCTCCAAGAGTTTTGCGCCAGCTTTTGGCATTGCTTCTCGAAAAGCGGCTCTAGCTGCTATCTCGAAGGCTAGCACTGAAGAATCTACATCGTGATGCGCGCCATCGAAGAGGGTTGCTTTTACGTCGATAACTGGATAGCCGGCGATGACTCCATTTCCCATAGCCTGTCGCAAGCCTTTTTCGACTCCTGGAATATATTCTTTTGGCACGGCGCCGCCGATTATTTTGCTTACAAAGTTAAAGCCCGAGCCTTTTTCGGCAGGCTCGAAGATGAGAGCTATTCGAGCGAATTGTCCCGCGCCGCCGGTTTGTTTTTTGTGGGTATAGTCTATTTCGGTTTTTTGTGTAATTGTTTCGCGGTATGCGACTTGAGGAGGTCCGACATCTGCCTCGACCTTGAACTCTCGCTTCATTCGATCGACGATAATTTCGAGATGCAACTCTCCCATCCCTTTTATGATTGTCTGGCCGCTTTCTTCGTCTGATGCGACACGGAAACTAGGGTCTTCGCTTGCGAGTCTCCCTAGTGCGATTCCCATTTTTTCTTGGTCGGCTTTTGTTTTCGGCTCTACGGCGACTTCGATGACGGGCTCTGGGAAGACCATTCTCTCGAGCACGACGGGATCGGCACCATCGCATAGCGTATCACCTGTAGTTGTGTCTTTCAGTCCGCATAGAGCGATGATGTCGCCGGCGCATGCTTCTTTGACATCCTCGCGTGAGTTCGAGTGCATCAGCAACATTCGCCCGACTCTTTCTTTTTTGTCTTTGACAGTGTTTAGCAGCTGCATACCTGAGGATATTTTTCCGGAATAGACTCTAGCGAAGGTAAGAGATCCTACGAAAGGATCGTTCATTATTTTGAATGCGAGCAAAGAAGGAGACTCTTCGTCTTTTGCCTCGCGAGTAATTTTTGTGCCATTGCTCTGCTCTCCTTCGACGGGAGGCAGGTCTTTTGGCGATGGCAGGTATTTCACGACTGCATCGAGTAAGGGCTGCACGCCTTTATTTTTGAATGCGCTACCGCATAGCACTGGCACATGCTTACCGGCGATAGTTCCCTTACGAATGCAAGCCTCGAGCGTTTTTTCGTCTGGCATTTTTCCGTCGAGGTATTTTTCCATAGCCTCATCGTCATTTTCGAGAGCCAGCTCGACCATCTCCTCGCGTGCTTTTTCAGCTTTTTCGCGCATTTCTGGGGGTATTTCTTCCTCGATCACTTCTGCGCCGAGTTTTTCTTCTTTCCATCTTAGAGCTTTAGTTTGCACGAGGTCGATGATTCCTTGGAAGTTTTCTTCCGCCCCCCATGGTAGCTGTAGCAGTATAGCTGTAGCTCCTAGTCTTTCTTTGATCATAGTGACACATCGTTCAAAATCGGCACCCATTCGATCCATTTTATTTATGAAAGCCATCCGCGG
>JABAAS010000026.1 GCA_014238625.1 Alphaproteobacteria bacterium
CTCAGTAGGCTCCTCAGCTAACAAAGCGATCGGTGATGTCAATGATCTCGTCAACTCAAAAGACTTCGATCCATCTAATCCTCAGGATATGGTCTCAATGCAGATGAAAATGATGAAGATGAATATGCTCGTGCAATTCGAATCGCAAATGGTCAAATCCGTCGACGATATGGTCAAAGGAATCCTACAGCGCATGAACTAACTAGTGGCGACTAAACAAATATCTCGCGCAAAGAGCGGGGCAACTCGAACGAGGGGCGGGCTCGAACGAGGGGCGGGCTCGAACGAGGGGCGGGCTCGAACGAGAGGCTGGCTCGAACGAGGGGCGGGCTCTAGCCACCGAGCAAAACGATAGGCAAAACATAAAACACACATAGAGGTAAGGAAAAAGTAACATGGCTAATATCGCTAATGTAGCACAAAAAATAGCCCAAGGAATCGCGCAAACAAAGCTCCTCGACAGCAAAGCGCAGGCTCATAGAAGCGCAAGCACCGACGCAGACCTATTCCTCAAACGCTCGGCAGCCTATTACCACGCCCAAACCGCATCTAGTCTCGATAGTGTCGCTAACCTGCGCACGCAACGCGACCCCGTGTTCGAAAAAATACTACAAAGCCTCGCTCCAGAAAATACAAACTACTCACCAAGCCTCATGCACAAAAGACTCAAAGTAGCCTTTTTCGCACTGAAAAACTCCCAACAGAAAATAAACGATAAAGAACTGAAGCAGATCGCGCAAATACTCCAACAGCGCATCGAGCAATCTCTAAACCTGCAACAAGAAGCAAACGATAACCAACGTTTGCTAATCAGAGCCTAAATGAACAAAAACATGCGTGAAAATAAATCCGAAAGTGCTAACCTAGATGCAAGCGCTAGCCTTGCTGAACTCAATAAGCAGGGAAATGCTCCTCAAGACAACACGCAACATGCACCTCCGCAACAGGACAACACGCAACATGACCCCTCTAAAGGCTATTCTGGCGAAGCTACTGCAGAGCATTCTGCCTCGCATCCTAATCATAATCCTCATCATAATCCTCATTCGCTTAGTCTTTCGCTCGGTTACTATGCCGTAGGCGAGCTGTCCATAGGTAGGCGCGAAAACGCCCTATACGCATATCGATTGCTAAACGAGATAGAAAAAAATGAAATGCGCTGGAGGCTCGGACGTGCTTTCTGCGCACTAGAGTTGAACTTCCTCGACGAAGCCCGCTCGGTGCTCGAAAATATGCAGCCAAATGAAAAGCAGCAAGACAACGATGAAGAACTGCAGAAGCTACTCGAAAGGTGCCTGCTCAGACTCGAATATATGCAGAAACAGCAAGAAAAAAATCCAAATGTAGGACAAAGTCCAAACAAAACTCTAAACCAAGCCTCAACGCAGAGTGCAAAAAGTCAACCCGAAAGCAGTAGCAACAGTAAGGTGATACCCTTCCCCAACTCACCCAACGCCAAAGCCACAACACAAAAGGCTACAGCGTAAAAAACTGTAGCAAGAAGTCACAAAAATAAGCTCGACGCACAAAAAATATAAGGCACAGTAACTAAAGCCTAAACAAAGAAAATAGGTAGAGGCAAGATGACTAAAATACAAAAGCTGCAAGCAACGCAACTATATTCAAAATAACCAAAACAGAAGTAAGGAGAAACTAAAAATATGGCTAACTCGATCGAAAACGCAAAACAGCTCCTCAGAGAATTAGGGAGTGCTCTGAAACTCGATAAGCTGGAGCTCGACGAAAGCAACACAGCTCGACTCGTCTTCGACGACGTTCTAACAGTCGATTTCGAAGCCGACCCAGAAGCTCCATTCCTACACGCATACGCCGTGCTAGGTGCTATGCCAAGCGACCCGCAAGTCAGCGCAAAGCTGCTCGAAGGCTTGCTCGCTGAAAGCCTCGTGATGCCAGGTGAAATGCCAGCAAGAGTCGTCGTAGACAAATCCATCGGCATGATCTTGCTAACAGTGCCCATACCCGTCGCATCAACAGAGTTCGAACCGTTCGAGCAAAAAATAGGTGCTCTCGTAAACCTAACCGAAGACTGGATGACAAGGCTACAGAGAGGAGAGTTCGGCAACGATAAGCAAAGCTCTGGACAAGAAGCCTCAACCGAAACGCCAAGCCATAGGACGATCGCAGTATAATTTCATACGCAAAAAAAAGCTCCGTATAAAAATATAAAAATAAAAAACATGAGTGAGGCAATGCTCAACGAGTTGCGAGCATACCTCGCAGCATTCTCACTCGCATCACCTCGGTTGCTGGGCTTCGCGATTATGATACCTTTCTTCAATGGAAGAATCCTGCCGCCCGCAATAAAAGGCGCAGTGTTCTTGGCGCTGGTCGTGATACTCATTCCCCCCCTAGCGACAACCCTAAAACAAAATCCCCTAACTCCAACAGCTCACATCGCATACAGCGTCAAAGAAATGGCACTCGGATTCTTGCTAGGATTTCCCGTAGCAATCATCTTCCTCGTGCCGCAATCGGTAGGAGACTTCATCGATAACCAAAGAGGCGCCGGAGTAGCCTCACTCTTCAACCCCGCGTTCGGTGGGCAATCAAATCTGCTAGGTATCTTCCTAGGCGAAACCTTCCTCGCCGTATTCCTAGCTCTCGGCGGAATGGCAATAATGGTCAAAATATTCTACGACTCCTTCCTGCTATATCCCGTACTCTCTCCACTGCCAAGCTTCGACGCGCAAGCACTCGCCGCATTCACCGCAGATTTCTCGCAATTCCTTAAGCTGATCGTCAAACTCTCAGCGCCAATCATCTTCGTGATGCTACTCGCAGAAATGGGGCTGGGAATGATCGGTAGGTTCGCTCCGCAACTGCAAGTCTTCTTCCTCGCTATGTCCATAAAAAGTATACTCGCTATATTCTTCCTTATCTTCTACACAGCCATCATAATGTCCGAAACTTGGAACTTCTTCTCTACTGAAACCTTCCTGCCAATATTGCAACCCTAAATACAACTCTAAATGCAATCTCAATATATTATTGTAATATAACCGCTGATAGATAATGCCTGGAGAAAAAACCGAGCCGCCTACTCCTAAAAAAATTCGAGACGCTCATAAAAAAGGAAACTTCTTGTTCTCTAAAGAAGTCGTCTCAACCGCAACCCTGCTCGCTGCACTGCTGATGCTATCCGTAGGGCATTCCTTCTTCACTAAACCACTATATCAATTAATAGCATATAGCGCAGACGCCGCAACTCAACCCTTCGAACAATCTTTCGGAAGAATAATAAGACTATCCGTTGAGGTCGTAGCTCGCGCCGCATTACTCGTATATGCAAGCGTAATACTCGCATCCATAGCCGCTAACATGGCGCAAGTAGGCTTGGTCTTCTCGGGCGCTAAACTCACAAAAGGATTCAAGGCGCTCGATGCTGTCAATAATGCAAAGCAGATGTTCGCTAAAAAAAATCTATTCTCTTTATTGATGAATATCGTAAAGGTAGCCGTCATCGGAACAGCTGTTTATCTATTATTAATTAATCGACTCGTCGAGTTTGTACGCTCGCCATATTGCGGATTCTTATGTATCATGCAGTTAGGTATCTCTACTATATTCACACTCGCATTTATTTCTCTCGCTGTATATTTTCCTATCGCCGCTCTCGACTACCTCGTTCAAAGGCACTTCTATATGAAAGAACTACGCATGTCTATCGAAGAAATAAAAGAAGAGTTTAAACAAACCGAAGGTAGCCCAGATATTAAAGCTCAACGGCGACAAATACATCAAGAAATTCTCAATAGCCGTACTATAGATAGCGTCAAAAAATCTACCGCCGTAATAACAAATCCTACCAAAGTCGCGGTCGCAATATACTATGACGAAAACGAAACTCCCTTGCCAAAAGTCATGGCAAAGGGAAGCGACGGCTTGGCTAAACTAATCAAAAAAGTCGCCGAAGACGAAGGCATTCCAATATACGAAAGTATCGATCTAGCTCGTTCGATGAACGAGGTCTTGGAGGTCGGCGCGTTCATAACCTCCGAGTTTATCGATCCCGTCGCCGAAGTGCTGTTATACATAAAAAATTTAGAACAAGAGTGAAGCGTAAAATAACTAAAGGCGCGATATGGCTTTCCTAAATTGGTTCCAAAAATTTTGTGCAAATAAGGGCTTGGGAGAGGTGATGCCAGAGCTCGAGTCTTGGGCGGAGGCGGAGGCGGAGGCGGAGGTTGATAATGAGGCGGGGGGCGGTGGAAGTAAAACTCTCAATAAATCAAATTTGGTAAAGGAGATTGTCTTGGGCGATGGTGCTGATGAAATAGCCGTAAAGTTCGCTATCGAGGCTCAAGACTCTGCTATGATGCTCTCTCTTGAGTGCAAAGTCGCGAGCATTCCTTTCAATCCTTTTCGCAGGGAAGCATTTTTGTTACAGAGGTTGCGTCTGAATGCGCCGCATGAAACCGCCTTGAGTGGCTACTTGAGCGTACGCGGCGCAGAGATTTTTTTTGTATGCGCGTGGCGCGAGCGGAGGCAAGATGGGGCTGATCATAGGGAGGCTATTTTGTTGTTCGAGAATTATCTGGCGCGCGCTAGGCGGTTCAGAAAAATATTCTACCAATATACCAGAGAGCAATTGCAGGATGCGCATGAGGAGGGGGTTCTCGCGTTGGAGCGGGGGGGCGGTGAGGAGGCGCGTCTTACTACTTTTAAATTGTAGTGGTTATTTAATTTACAGATAGTATTTGCGTTAGCTCGTCTTTGCTGGCTCGCGGGCTTTTGCACGCGGGATTGCGCTACCTTGCGGGCGCGCCCGCGTGCGCACAAAGGGGGGTATGGTACGCTTAATTGCTTAAGCGTGCTGACGCACGCTCCGCTAGACGCGGAGTCTTCGTGGGGGGACTCCGTCCCCCCACGCCCCCCATATATTCATAAACTCATATTCCCAGTCAAGCCACACGCCAAACAATAAATTCAATTTAATATTCAATCCATTAATGTTAGATTATTTAATCTCTTAACCCCCAACAATGCCAGAACTCGAAACCCTAGAAACCTCATCAAAAATCTGCTGCGTATACAAGTAAAAATCTCCTCCAAGTACCCCTATCATCGCATATAAAGTAAGCGCAACCGCCATTAACTTAAATGCAAATGGTAATGTCTGCTCCTGAACCTGAGTCAATGCTTGTAATAAACTAACTAATACACCTATCAAAGCCGCAGCTATAACCGCCGGCATCGAAGCCACTAATACTAACTTTAATGCCTGACTCGTGAAACCGTAAATTGAAGTGAGTTCCATAATTCTAATCTCTTCTTATAAATCTATTATGTTATTAATATATCCTCATGAAAATCAAACCTGATAACTCAATACCAAACCCTGTACCAACCTCGTCCAACCATCCACCGCAACAAACAAAAATAGCTTAAATGGCAACGATATCGTAACCGGCGATAACATCATCATACCCAACGCTAGCAATATGTTCGCTACAACCATATCTAATGCAATAAATGGAAGGTAGATTAAAAAACCTATCTTAAATGCCTCGCTCAACTCCGTTACCGTAAAAGCAGGAAGTAAAACTAATGGCTTGAAATCCTCAACCGCAATCGAAACCTTACCCGCCCACAATTTCTCAACCGCCGATTCAAAAAATACTATATGCTTGCTATCCGCATGCTGTTCTAAAAATCCACCTATAGGCTCCGCTATATAACCTAAATTCTGAAGTATCGAACCACGATCACCTAAAATACTGTCTACTCGCTCCAATACATCTATACCAACCGGCAACATTATATAAGCCGACATCGTCATCGCTAAACCATAGATAACCATGTTCGGTGGTATCTGCTGTATGCCAAGCGCGTTGCGAACTAACGAAAAAACTACCGCTATCTTAACAAAAGAAGTAACCGAAACCGCGATAAACGGAAGCAATCCCAATAAACCTATACCAAAAAGAAAGTCCGGTGATACAGTTAGTCCTTCCATAAATCAATACCCAAAAAATAATACTCAAAAATAAATGCTAATACCTAAAGCTTAGAAAACTAAGTATAAAAACTTATCCTCATAGCTTCGCAGGCTCTCCGAAAAGCTTCGTGATGCGAAAACCAACACGACCGCCTAACTCAACAAACTCGCCTCGCGCAAAAGCAACACCTCCACTCTTCGCTACAACATCGTCAAGCGAAACAGATCCAACCTCAACAACCGCCCCCTGAGCAATGTTCGCCAAAGACGAAACCGCTAAAGTCACTCGACCTACCTCAAAGTCAACCTCTACCTCCATCTTCTCAACCGACGCTAACTGGCGCGGCGGTAAAGCTCGCGCCAACGGAGACCCAGAGCTCTCAACATCGCCCAGCTGATCGCTAGTAACGCTGGCAGAAGAGCTCGATACATCATCGCCAGAATCTACAGAATCTACAGAATTCGCAGAATCCGCAGAATCCGCAGAAATACCCTGAGAGACACTCGTAGTTGCCGCTCCATCGCTCATAGCTCCTGCACTCGTCGAATCATCGCTCATAAAAAATTAACTCGAAGTAATTTTAATAAAAATCCAAAAAAACACCCTGAAAATACTCCTCGCCCAGCTACCCTCGCCCTTCAGTCTCTGCGCCTAACACAATTCTGCCGCTCGACTCTCCTAATAATATAGTAAAATATCAATCATTTGCACGCAATTTATTTATTGTTGAAGAAACAACCTACTTTTACCTATAATGTAACGCAAAAAGCACAAAATAAACTCAGCTCCCATAGAGTGACTGGCTGAAAGCTCGTCGAGCTCGCAACAATAGCCGCGGTAAACCATCAGGCAATGTCTATTCTAAATCGAATCTCCGCAGCTCTATCCGGAAGGCAGGATATTATCCTCGCCGTCTTCGTCGTATCCATCATATTCATGCTGGTAATACCACTGCCAACCCTGATCATCGATGTACTAATCGCATTCAATATATCCATAGCCGTAATACTCTTGATGGTCGCAATATACCTCGCAGCTCCGCTCGATTTCGCAGCCTTCCCCGCAGTGCTCCTGATAACTACACTATTCCGACTAGCCCTATCCATAAGCACAACTAGGCTGATACTCCTGCAAGCAGACGCAGGTGAAATAATACAAACCTTCGGAGAGTTCGTCGTCGGAGGAAACCTCGTCGTCGGGTTGGTCATCTTCCTGATCCTTACCATCGTTCAATTCATCGTCATAACAAAAGGCGCCGAAAGAGTAGCCGAAGTCAGTGCCAGATTCTCTCTCGATGCCATGCCAGGAAAACAGCTCAGCATCGATGCAGATGTGCGAGCTGGATCTCTATCCCTCGAAGAAGCTAAAGCGCAACGAAATAATATACAGCGCGAATCCAAGCTATACGGATCCATGGATGGCGCTATGAAGTTCGTAAAAGGTGATGCGATAGCATCCCTAATAATCGTCTTCGTAAATATGCTCGGAGGGCTAGCAATAGGTTCCATACAGCGCGGTCTATCCTTCGCAGAAGCTATTCAAGTATATTCAATACTGACAATCGGAGACGGATTGATAGGGCAAATACCAGCACTCTTCATATCCATAACCGCCGGCATAATCGTTACTCGCGTTACAGACGATGCGCATAAAACTAACCTCGGGCGCGACATCGGACAACAGATAGGAAGACAACCCAAAGCATTGCTCATCGCAGGGGCTATGCTGTGCGCCTTCGCTCTAATCCCTGGATTCCCATGGGCCGTATTCCTCGCGCTCGCTGCCGTACTAACCGCGCCAGCCTTCGCCGTAATGTACGCAAAATATATCGATAAAAAGAAAAACCTCACCCAACCCCGCGCGCAACTCACAACACCAAGCGAGGCTACCGCTAGCGAAGTCGATAAGGAGGTCGCAGAAAAACCCGCTAAAGAGATATTCTACCCCACAGTTCCTCTGTTGCTCGAACTACCAAGCCAAGCCCTAAAGATAAGCCAAAATGCAGACCAAGAAGTAGGCGAGATGAATAGTATAAAATCAACCATAAATGGCTTGCGTATATCTCTATACTACCGATTGGGCGTCGCTCTGCCAGAGGTCGCCGTGCGCGTAAATAACTCACTTGAAGAGCAAAAATACCGACTCTTCGTAGGTGAAATACCAACCAGCGAAGGACGCATAAATGGAAACTCGCTCTTCGCATTCACAAGCGCAGATACTCTCGATACTTTCGCTATACCTTACGAAAAAGGACCAGACTTCATACCACGACAAGAAACTCTCTGGGTCGAGCAGCAGCATATCGAGCGCTTGCAGGAAGCAAATATACCATTCAAAAAACCCATCAACGCCATCGCATACCATTGCGAAGCCATAGCCGCTCGATACATAGGACAATTCGTTGGAATACAAGAAGTGCGACATATGCTCGCACATATGGAGCAAAACTTCCCAGACCTCGTGAAAGAAGCACAAAGAGTGCTGCCAATACAAACTCTAACCGAAATAATGCGCAGGCTCGTGCAAGAGTACGTCTCAATCAGAGACCTCAGAGCAGTGCTATCCGCCATAATCGAGTGGGGAAGTAAGGAGAAAGACCCCGTAATGCTCGTCGAGCAAATACGATCTAGCCTATCTAGGCAAATTAGCTTCCAATACTCAGGCGGATTCAATCTGTTGCCAGCATTCCTGCTAACAAACGAGGTCGAAGATAAAATACGCAACGCTATTAGACAAACCTCGGTCGCAAGCTACATATCTCTTGAGCCAGAAGCCGCTAAACGAATCGTTAGCAGCATCCGTGAAAGGACTAAACAGGAAGGCGAAAGCGAAACTAGTCCCGTGCTCGTAACCGCACTCGATATTAGAAGGTATGTCCGTAGGCTCATCGAAGCAGAACTGCCAGAGCTGCCAGTGCTCTCTTACCAAGAAATAGTGCCAGAAATCGCTCTGCAGCCGTTAGGGCGCATCGGTATGTAAGGGCAAAATAATGAGCGAAAGTCATATCTCTAATCGAATGTTGCCTAGCGTAGCCAGCCTCGCAACTAATCGAGCAGCTAGTCTCGCAGCTAGTCGAAGTGCGCAAAATACTCGTATTACAGCTCTCGCTAACCCGAACGCTGCTCTGCTCGATATGCAGGAAGAAATCTCTTTCGCCATCAGCGAAAAAATGGAGAAAAAAAGTGCAGAAAACGAAAAAGCTCAAGAGCGGAACGCTAAACGCCTAAAAGAACTCGCACGCTTGGTCAAAGAAAAAGGCGGCGTCAACGATAAGTCGCAAGAACCACTCCAGCATAAAATCGAAAATAACTTCAAACAATTAATGCAAAGCAAAACAGAGCGCAAAACAGAGCAGCAGCACGATAGCGCAAAATCTGACGGCGGAGCTGAAAGCTCTGAAGCCATCGCTTGGAGAAACTCGATGGCTCTAACTAGCGACAAGGCAGCCATATTCCAAGCTCTCTCCACTCTACGAGAAAAAAGCCGCGCAAAAGGAGACAGCAGAGCCGAAAAATTATACGAAGTAGCACAAGCCCGATGCGCGCAAGAGTTCGAGCCACAAATACGCGCTGCCGTGAATATTCGCCAAGAATACCAAGAGTTCGCTAAAAAAAATAACCTGCCCGCAGAAAAAGTCCTCGACGCATACCAAAAAACAGTCGCCGATTATAGCGGAATACTCAGCGCAGCTCTAACCCTAACAGAAAAACTCGGCTTGAAAAATAGCGCCGCAGCAGCAGACTTCATACGCGAGAGCGCAAGTAAGGAGATAGCATCGATACAGCCTTCCGTATCACCAGAACAGCTGCTACATATACTCGCAGAGCTAAAAGGCTTGCAGGTCTTGGCTACAGTCAAAGAGCAAGTCTCGCAACATCGAGAAACTATGCAGCTTAGCGAGCAGCAGCTCGGCGCAGAAAAACTTGAGAAAAGTAGCTCGCAAAGCTCAAATACTGCTGAGGCAAGCAACGCAAGCAGCGCAAAAGCCCAGAATAATGTCGTAGCTACAAGCTCTGCAACATCTGGCGTAGCCAAGGCTATCGCAAATCCAGGCATCACAAATCTAGGTATTATTAGCATAAGCCACGAAAGCCTCGTCACCGCGCTATTGCAAAGCGCTCTCAAGCCTCAAGTCTTCCCACAACGCATCGACGAGCCAGCGCAAAAAGCATACGGCGATAAAATAAAAGAACTAGTGCTCCATATGCAAGGGTTACATAAGATATTCAAAAGTATCCCAGAATACGCCTTCCCAAATCGGTTCGGAAAACAAAAGGCTCTGATGCCAGTAGAAAATCGTATCGATAGCCTGATCGCACGCGAACGCGAGCAGCTAATATCGTGATAGAGCGCGAACGATGGGCGCAACTACTCTTGAACGCTCCAGCGGGAGCGGGGCTGCACGAGACAACAGAACAAAAATCTGGACAACAATCCGCAGCTACAATTGGCGTCTGCATCGAGGGAATCGCTACAGCAGTTCTACATCAAGACGAGCATGGCGGCGATTATGAGCAGCTCGGTGCAAGCAACGAAATGAACGCAAGAATGAACGCAAGGTTGATGCGCATCGTCTTCGACGAAGTGCCGAAAGACGCCCTCGACTTGCTCGAGCTAGCTGAATCTATCGAGCTATACGCAGAACAAGAAGCTCTGCCATTGCCCCTATACGCATCATCTACTCCAAGCGGACGCCTAGTCGTGAATGTTTGCGCATTCGCTTCCTTCGACGAAACAAGCGAGGCTATCGAATGCTTGCAGAAAATAACGCAAAAATCACCACAAGAATTAACTCAAAATCTAACTCAAAAATTAAGCTAGAAGCTTAAGATAGAGAAAACAAAAGCGGAAAAGTGGCATTCCAACTACGAATACTCAGTGGAAAGCATAAAGGCGCAGAGCTGCGTCTGGAAACTCGTCGATATTCGCTCGGTAGCGGCGAGGAAAACTCGCTTATCTTATCCGATAGCAATATCGCAAAAAAACATATCTCTTTCTTCTTCGCTGAAGGAGAAATCTCCGTCTTGAGCGCAGAGGGCGGCTTGCTCGTAGATGGGGTGAGTGTCGATAAATTGCCTATCGATGTAGCTCCTCTGCAGGTAATGACACTCGCTGTCTCTGAGCCGAGCGATAATGTCTCAATCGCATTTCGCGAAACCGAAGCAAGCGGTAACATGAGTGGTGACCTAAATGAAAGTGTGAATAACTGGCCAGACGAAGAGAAAATCGAGGAATTGCTACTGAAAAATAAACAGCTGAAAGACACTAAAAATAACTCGCAGAAAACTCGACAGGTTGAAAAAAAACTCGGCGCATTCGCTCGCATGGGGGCACGAATGGGGTCAAGCATGGGGTACAGTAATAAAAAAATACTCGTCCCCAGCATCATCGCAACCCTCGCAACTCTCGCAGCAATAGCCCTTATAACCATCGCAACGCTACTCTGGCTCGACCCCGCTCGATGGCAAGCAAAAAGAATGCAGAAAGTCGAAAAAAGGCTCGAAAAAGAGCTCGCCGCAAAACCACAAAGCCAGAGAACAGTGCGTATAGCACAAGAAAAAGACGGCAGCTTCGTGTTGCTAGGATATGTCGAAACCGAAAAAGAACTCGTACGCCTGCGCGGATTAGCCTTCGAGTCAGGGTTGCAAATCAGAGTCGTCAGCAAAGAGCAGCTCATAGCAGCCATCGAAGTCATCGCTCAACAATATAACCTCTACGCTAACTTCAAGCTCGCGCCAGTCGGAAAGGCTTCCACTATCAAAACCAAAAATAAAGAAAACAGACCCACCATCGCAGGCGAGAGAAAAAGAGGAAATACTTACTACAGCTTCGAGGATTTGCAACTAGGGGGTGCAAGATTAATA
>JABAAS010000027.1:0-9983 GCA_014238625.1 Alphaproteobacteria bacterium
TTTTTAGATCCGGCGATTATCCGCCTTCCTTTTTTATTTCGTTTTCCTCTTGCTTTTCTGATTTCGACATTACGAGCGCGTGAGGCTGCAAAAATATACAAGGCTTTAGGTGGCGGGTCTCCTCTTTTGGCAAATACGAAAAAACAGGTTGTTGCGTTAGAACAAAGTTTGCAAAAAATCAGATCAGAGAAAGTTAAGGTTTTTATTGCTATGCGTTATTGGCATCCAATGAGTCAAGAGACAGTTAACGAAGTAAAGAATTGGTGTCCTTCGCAGGTTATTCTAGCTCCGCTTTATCCGCAATTTTCGAGTTCTACGACCGCTTCGTCGATAAAGCTTTGGACGCGTTGTGCTCAAGCAAAAGGTTTAAATTGCAAGACTAAAGTTCTTTGCTGCTATCCAGATGCCTCTGGTTTTGTGGAGGCGATCAGTGACAATGTCAGAGAGCTTTTGCAGCAAGAAAAGAGCTTTGACGGTCTTAAGCCTTTGCGCATTTTATTTTCAGCGCATGGAATACCTCAAAAATTTGTTGATCAAGGGGATCCATACCAATATCAAATAGAGAAGACTGTTGCTGCAGTAGTAAAAAAATTAAAGCTACCTAAATCTAATGACTGGAAGTTATGCTATCAAAGTCGAGTTGGTCCAATGAAGTGGTTGCAACCTTACACGGAAGATGAAATTCGCCGAGCCGGCTCGGAAAAGAGGTCACTTTTGGTTGTGCCGATAGCTTTTGTTTCTGAGCATTCCGAAACGCTTTACGAGCTCGACAAAGAGTACTTTGAAATTGCAGTTAAAAGCGGAGTTCCAGTTTACTTACGTGCCGCTACTGTTGGGGTTGCTTCTAGTTTTATTGCAAGTTTATCGAGTGCAATTTCCACTCGCCTTGACAGCAGGGGTTCGGCGAGTGTCTCGAGTTACGAAGACAAACGTATTTGCCCGCGAGTTTTTAATAATTGTCCCTGTTCTCTTACTCAAAAAATTGCGTGAGAGATTTTAAGTAAAAGTGTTGTACAAAACTCTTTTGTTTCTCCATATGCTATCCTTCATCAGCTGGATGGCTGGGCTATTGTATTTACCACGCTTGTTTGTCTATCACAGTACTGCTCGAGCCGAATCTTTTCCTATGCTAGAGGTTATGGAACGTCGTTTACTGAAGATTATAATGACCCCGGCGATGGTTTTGACTTGGGTTTTTGGTTTTGCTCTTGCCACAAAAATTTGGGTTTGGAGTGAAAGTTGGTTTTTAGCAAAACTTTTATGTCTTTTACTTTTGAGCGTTTTTCATTTTTATTTGGCACATTGGCGCAAAGCCTTTGCGCGACAAGAAAACCGATTGTCGGAGCGTTTTTTTCGAATTGCTAACGAAGTGCCTACGATTTTACTTATTTTGATCTTATTATTGGCGATATTTAAGCCTTTTTAGGTAATAGCGAAAAATTTGTGATAGCCAAAAAAATAAGTAAATATGTGCAAGCAAAGGAAATAAAAAGCAACCCCCCGCCCCAGATTGATGCAAGCAACGCGAATCCGAAAGGCGCAAACATTCGCGAAAGGCTAGCGAATGACTGCAACAACCCAAACCCATCGCCCTGACTTTTAGATCCCTTACTCATCAAACTTTGTATTGCGGGATTATTTAAACTTATACCGACTGCGACGAGTGTCAAAGCGCCTAGCAGAACTGCTATATTTATAGCAACGGCGAGGCCAGCAAAACCGAACAGCAAGAAGACAAGTCCCCATAACACTACCACCCTCTCGCCGTACCGTCGCGCGAGCACCCCCACAATTCCTCCCTGTACTAGGATTACTATTATCGAGGAATAAGCGAGTAGACTTGCTACTTTTCTTGGGCCGAAGGCAAAGGCTTCCTCGACCCAAAGCGCAAAAATTCCTTCAAATCCGTGAAATAACAACGATATTAAGAAGTAAATAAGAATTATTATGGCCAAAGGTTTTGTATTGAGCATTGCTAAAATATTACGCCACCTGCGAGATGCAAGCGTTTGCGCATTTTTATTTTCTTTTGGCGTGACGATAAACATTGCAATTAGGCATGCGAGTAAAGAAAGAAAACAAGCTGCCAACACGGGAGTCTTTGAGGGAGCTAAATTTGCACCAATTAACCAAGCACTAAGGATATGCCCGGAAGCGAAGCCGCATCCGAAAGCAGCTCCCAGTAACCCTAGTCCTTTTGTGCGTTGCTCCTTGTTAGTGGATTTGGCAACTAGTGTTTGACAAGCTATCAACCATCCTGCCGATAGCCCAGCCAATACGCGTGCTGCGTATAATTCCTGTAACGATGTAGCAATGAAGAGGCCGTAATAGGAACATATTGTTAACGTTCCGCTTATTAGTAGAGTTTTTTGTATTCCCCAATTTTCACAAGCTCTTCCCCACAGCGGTGCTGACAAAAAGGATGCCGCAGAAAATGCTGAGAAAATCCCGCCTGCATATGCGTAAGACCCTCCGAATTTTAAAACTTGAAAAGGTAAGAAGGGAATCACCAACGCCAAGGCAGATACGTAGGTAAAAGTAGCCATGCAAGCGATGGCGAGAGGTTTTTTATTCATTAATAATCGGTGATAATGCTAAAAAGTTATACTTTTTCTGTTAATTTTTTATGCTGTTATGTTGTGATACAATTTAATCTCGCTCGAAGAGCTTCTCTAAATCTTTTAAAGAGAGAAGTATGTAAGTCGGTCTGCCGTGGTTACATTGTGCGGATTTATACCCTTTCTCCAAATTCCTCAGCAGAGTATTCATTTCGTCGATGCTCAAGGTCTGACTTGAGCGTACTGCCGCATGACAGGCTAGCCTTGATAAAATTTTATCGATCAGTGATTGAGAAAGTAAACTCGTAGCACTTATAGGTGTTGATATTAGAGTTTCGTTTTTTATTTTATTTTCGCTTACATTTGGTTGTTCTTCGCGTAATAGGGAGCATATATCTCCGACCATTTTTACAGCAGAGCTAGTTTTTAGCAAGGCTGGGATTTCTCGTAGCGAGGCATTTTTTTCGTCGAACAGCTCGAATAAAAAACCAAAATTTTTTACCAACTCCCCTTGCTCTTGTAAGATTTGCAAGTCTGATACGGTTAGCGCTACAATTTCTGGTATGAGCAATTTCTGTATAGGTATATTTTTAGCGGCGTAATCGCGTTTCAGTTTTTCGTATAGCAATCTTTCGTGTGCAGCGTGGGAATCGACTAAGATTAATCCTTCGGCGTTTTGTGCGACAATATAGTTTTTATGCAAACAAGCTTTGGCATCTCCGAGAGGATAACCCATTGCCCAAGAAGAATCGGGGGCTTTGAATTCAGGGCTATAATTTTTCTCTTGCGTAGCATCTTCTTGCTCTGCGGGCAGAGTTGAGGGGTATTGTGTGTTTTTTTCATGGTATTCATTGTAAGTTACAGCGGTTGAGCTTGGTTGGTTGCTGTGCAATTTTGTTTGTATTCTTTCTTTTAATGCTTTTGGTGGTTTTGTGAATGCTCTCTGTTGCTTGATTTTATAATCGTCATTATTTTGCAGAGATTCTTTTTGCACATTTCCGATAATATTTTGTTTGTCATTATTTGGTTCGATTTGGTTTATGCTTGCCAAACGATATGCGGCGTTTGCAGCACGTCTGGCGTTATTATCGAGTCCTCGTTTTATGGTTGATAAAATGAATAGGCGTAATGCTTGCGGGTCACGAAAACGCACTTCTGTTTTAGAGGGATGAACATTTACATCGACTTCTCGATGAGGAATTTCGATAAATATAGCAAAGATAGGAAATCGCCTTGCCGGTATTGCGTCCCCATAAGCCACCCGAATTGTACCGCTCAAGGATTTATCCTGAATGGGTCGGTTATTGACGAAAAGGAATTGTTTTGCGGATCTATTTGTATTGTATGTTGGTAGTGCGCATAATGCTCTTATACGCATACGTTGGTGTTGAGTGGATATTGGGAAGGCATTTTCGATAAATTGTATACCGAGTATTTGCTCTACTCTTTTTTGTGTTGCTATAAAATCAATATTTTCTTGGACTGCGGGAAGGGATAGTTTTTTGCGCTTTTCTTCAAAGCATTCAAATTCTACGAAAGGATTTGCCATAGCGGTTCGTTCGATTTGTGCGATTACGAGAGCAGATTCGTAAAGGTCTCCTCGCAAGAATCGCAACCGCGCAGGTGTTGCGAAGAATAGGTCTTGGACTTCAACGGTAGTTCCTTTTGCTTGTTGTTCGGAGATTTTGCACTCTCCCATCCATCCCCCCTCTACGAATATTTCGGCTGGACATAGGTTTTTTTGCTTTGTTTTTATACTCATACGGCTTACGGCAGCGATAGCGGCGAGTGCTTCACCACGAAAACCGAAAGTATTTATATTTGACAAATCGTCTCCCTTCAATTTGGATGTTGCGTGTCTTTCGGTTGCGAGCGTTAAGTTATCCTTGCTCATGCCGTTCCCGTTATCTTGCACTCTTATGAGAGATTTACCGCCGTGTCTCAAAGTAACCCGTATTCGCGATGCATTTGCATCGAGCGCATTTTCGATGAGCTCTTTAACAGCTGCCGCTGGTCGTTCCAAGACTTCGCCTGCCGAGATACGGTTGATGGTTTTTTGCGTCAAGCGCTTTATTTGAGCTTGTTCAATTTGTTCTCCATCTTGTGTTACCAAGCTTTTATCGGATGCAGTTCTGTCGGCAGTTTCCGCACGAGTTTCTTGCTTCGTTTCGCTGTTGTACATGGTTAATTATTCTATCGAGTATGAATGCCTAGCATTTTTCTGATTATTAAAGATTTTTCTGTTTTCCCCATCTCTACAACAATGAATATCTTTGCTTTCGTTTACGGAAGTTCAGCTAAGAATTTTGGTGTAGTGGTATTATCAGATGGTTTAGCGAAAAAACTTTATTGGGCGCAAGATTAGCAAGGTTTTTTTAGATAGAACAAAAAAATTTATAAAGATTCCTTTGCGAACGATAACCATGGATCACCTAATGCATTATTAGCAAAAGTAACAATGTTCATTAAATGAGGCATCTTATTTCTGAATGACAGAATCGATTCTCGATGATTTGATGCTAGACGAGAATAATACCTGCGATAACCATTGCACCGATTAGGCACATTATAGCTATTTTTGAACTGACGAATCGCATTTGGCTAGCTTGTTTTTTCAGGAGAGGTGGCAGAGCTTTTCTCCCGGTTATCATGGGCGTGATGATGTTGTCTTTTTTGTAAGACCAATAGAACAAGACTGCGGCGATATGTACTCCTATTAATATTAGAGTTGCCTTTGCGGCGATTTCATGTAGAAAGCTAAGATAGTTGCTTGCTTGTTGCGAGACGAGCTCTGCGAGTGGCCCTTCGAATAATATATCATCATTCGCAAACATCCCTAATGCGGGGGTTACGAATAGCATAACCACCATCACGCAAGTAGCGAATCCACCTAATGCGTCATGCCCTATATGAGGTTTATTTTTTTGCCTTATATTTATTAAGCAACACCAAATATCTTTTGCTTTTGGTAGGAATTTTTTGAATTTCGAGCTATCAGAGCCGCAAAATCCCCACATCAGTCGAAATAAGACGAGCGTAAATATGCTAATGCCGAAGATCAAATGCACCTGCATGAAGCCGTTATCACCCGAAACGACTGCACCAACAAAACATATAGCCAGCACCCAATGGAAGCACCGAGTTGGCAGATCCCAAATTCGACTTTTTTCGTTATTATCGGAGGCGGTCTTTTTATCCATTGTATTGCTCTGGATTCGGCTATTGTAGTTGCGCGCTACTTGCAGAGGACATATTCTACAGCAGATTTTTTTAAAAGCCAAATTTCAGGTTTTTACCTCTACGCGATTTTACAAATAAAATAATTTGTAGATATCACCTACCAACGCACCTCGTTTATTGCAAAGGTGGGAGTTATATTGACGCGATTCGTTAATTTTTTTAGCTTTTGTGCGTTTATGTTTTCATTGATGTTTTGCATTTCAAGATCGTGTTGATGTATGCCGCTAGCGACGAAAAGAGATGCGCCGCACTTGGCGTTTTGTGCGCCTTTAATATCGTTAGCGAGAGAATCTCCGACTGCCAAGCATTTTTCTGCGGTTTTGTTTATTGGTATTTTTCCTCCTGCTAATCGGAAGCAAGAATAGTATATATGCGGATCTGGCTTTCCGTGCATTCTTACCTTCCCGCCCTGTTGAGTGTAGTATTTTGCGATGACTCCTGCGCAGGGGTGTATTGATCCATCTGGCATAGCGACAGCCATATCGGCGTTAGGGCATATTAGAGGTAGATTTTTTGTTTTAGCAATCGCGAGCGTTGCCTCTAGCTTAGCCAGTTCTTTTTTTGCCCCCTGCCCTTGAGCCAATCCTGTAATTATTAGTGCGTCTGCTTGCTCTAGATTTTCTACGACACTGCAAGGCATGTTTTTGAGTAGTGACAAGTTGCCATCATATGTTGCGAGGACGAACAATCGAGGATTTTTCGGTAGTTCTAGGTAGAATTCGTCTTTTGGTTCGCGGAGTTGATCTTGCATATCTGCGCCAGAAGTAACGATATAGTCGTAGTGCTGTCCTTGTTCGAATCCTAGCGCATTGAGCATCATTTTGGTTTCGCGTCGAGGTTTACTAGAATTAGATAGTGTTACGACACATTTACCAAGCTCTTTGATTTTTAGGAGCGCGTTCTTTGTATTTTTCGATGCTTCTCGTCCATTATGCATGACCCCCCATTGATCGACGATTATACAATCGAAAGGTTTGACGATATCACGTATGCGGGTGATGATTTCGGTCATTTATTATTTTTGTCAAAAATTTTAACTAACAGCTTTCCCTACGGCTCCCTCTATCGATTCGAGTTTATATTGTCTGAGCAATGTAGAAAAATCGAATCGTATTTGATCAACGAGTTTTGGACCTTTATAAGCGAGCCCGGTATAGATTTGTACGAGCGAGGCTCCGCTCAGGATTCTTTTCATAGCGTCTTGAGCGGAAAAGACACCGCCGCAACCTATAAGCTTAACCTTCCCCTCTGTGTGTTTGTAAATATCTTTTAGCATATCGTCTATGGTATTGGAGAGAGGCTTTCCGCTAAGCCCGCCTTGCTCGTTTCGTTCTGGCGAGCGCAACGAGGGATATCGCTCCAGAGTAGTGTTTCCGATGATGATACCGTCGCACCCACCACTTTTAGCAAAATCGGCGAAGTTGAAATAATCGGTTTGTATCAGGTCTGGCGAAATTTTTATCAACAAAGGAATGCGCCTTTTACCTGGTTCAGCTTCCCGCATAGCTTCGATTAACTTGGCGACTCCATTGACTTTATAGATTTTTTTTCCAATCGAATTAATATTAGGACAAGAAACATTAAGAGTTATGTAATCGACGATTGGCTGTAGAGCTTTAAAACAGCTTATCATTTCTTCACGACATAACCCTTCATCGTGGATGGAGTCTGGGTCTGGAGCGATGTTTGCACCTAACACGGTTCGAATTTTTTGTATTGTGCTGTTAGCAGAGCGCGTAGCTTTGTTGAAATGGTGGCGCAAGCGTCTCTCTACGCTATCCAATCCATCGTTAGGAAGCCCGAGGCGATTGACGATTGCGAAGTCTTCTTTGAGGCGGAACATGCGCGGTTTTTGCGAGTTCCCGTCTCGTGCTCGTTTAGTTATTGAGCCGATTTCGATAAATCCAAACCCCATCTTACTAAGGTTTCCGATCGCTGATGCGTTTTTATCGAAGCCAGCAGCTAACCCGATCGGGTTAGAAAATAATAGCGACCAAATATTCTGATTAAGGCGGGTAGGGTCTACGACGCGCGTTTGCTTTACAAAACGTGTGCCGAACAAGGCAACATTTCGCGCTTGCTCTGGTGGCAAAAAGCTGATGACACGAAAGGCAGTATCGGTAAAAGTTTTCATGCAGTTTATTTTCTTTAGTATTTATTTTAATTCTTTTATAGATGCCGACACACGGATTCGAACCGCGGACCTAGGGTTTACAAAACCCTTGCTCTACCACTGAGCTATGTCGGCTCGATACGCGATAAAGCCAGATTCGGCAATTTGATTATTAATCGAGCCGAATCCTACGATATAACAATTCTACCCCTACATTATGGGTGTGGATTTTAACGCACACAAACAATTTTGTAATAGCAGAGTAGCGACTGCCGAATCAATCGCTATTTTTTTCTTGGTTTTACGAGTCATTCGGGCAGACTTTATTGCTTTTCTATCCATCTCCATCCCTATTGCGTTTCCTCTTATGCGTTGAATCAGCGCAGAGGTAAAACGCTCGTCGAACAGTAGCAATGGTGCTTGTGGATTTTGTGAGGCAATTAGCTTTATAGCGAAGCGTCGTACCTCAAGGCTCATTGCGCTTTCTTTACCAGATTGCGATAAAGGCAGTCCTAAAACCCAAGCTTTGCAACTGCGTTCAGCGAAAAGTTTGCGTAGGAAGAGAAGGTCTTCGGCTTGATTTTGACGCTGTAGAATTGGAAGAGCTACGGCTATATTGCGCTGACTTGTGCTTACAGCGATACCGATCCGCTTTAGACCAAAATCTAGCGCGAGCAAAGCCCCATTATTACTTTTTGCGTCATCCTCTTTGTTTGTATGAATAAGAGCGCGAAAGGCATTAGTGTCATCGACAATAATTCTTGTTGCGCTCTGCTTTGCATTTAGAGGCTGCATAGTCTATACGATGCTAGCGTTTGTGCTTTGACTACAGGGTTTATTTTTATAGTTTTTGTTATGCTGATTCTCACGTGTTTCGCTTTTGCGTTTTTTGCTACTTTCTGTGCGCAATTGCCCGCAAGCGGCGAGAATATCGCTACCGCGAGGTCTTCGCAAAGGCGCGGAGTATCCTGCTTTTTGAATAATTTCGGCGAACTCTTGCATGCGTTTTGCGGGGGAGCAGCGATAAGGACTATTCGGCCAGGTGTTGAATGGTATCAGATTTATTTTAGCGGGTATTCCGCGTATTAGCTGTACGAGTTTCCGTGCGTGGCTAAGATGGTCGTTTACCTGATCGAGCATTACGTACTCAAAAGTTATGCGCTCGGAGTTTTTGAGTCTTGGATAATCTCTGCACGCCTGTAAAAGTTCGGCTAAAGGGTATTTCCGATTTAGTGGAACGATTGCATCGCGTATTTCGTCGGATACCGCGTGTAAGGATATTGCGAGTTGCACAGCAAGTACTTTCCCTAGGCGTGTGATCATTGGCACAACGCCAGCGGTAGACAGGGTTATTTTTTTGCGCGAGAAGCAAAACCCTTCTGCATCCATCAAAATATTTAGCGAAGTAACGACATTTTCGAAGTTGTACAATGGCTCTCCCATTCCCATCATTACGATGTTGGTAATTTTGCGGCCAGGTGAATTTTCTGGTGAATTTTCTGGCGAATTTTCTAACGACTTGTTTAGCGGTTTATTTGAATTTTGTTGCCAGTCGTTGAGCTCGTCTTTTACGCATGCAACTTGTTCTAGTATTTCTTGTGCGCTGAGGTTCCGTACGAGTTTTTGTGTTCCTGTATGACAAAAACGACAATTCAGCGTGCAACCGACTTGGCTAGAGAGGCATAGCGTTCCGCGGTTTTTTTCAGGTATATATACGGTTTCGGCACGCGCTCCATCGGCAAATTGCAGCAACCACTTTTTTGTACCATCGTTTGATTCTTGCCGATCGATGATAGAGGGTCTTACCAAAGAAAAATTTTCACTTAGTTCGTTTCGCAGTGCGAGCGGTAAGGATGTCATATTGCCAAAGTTTTTTTCTCCACGCGCGTATAGATTTTGAAACAATTGTTTAGCCCTGTAATCAGGTTGTTTCCTAGCCGTAATCGCTTCCAACAGAGCTTCGCGCGAGAAGCCAAACATAGAGGGGTTCTGTTGCGAGGAATTTTGTTGTAATGGATATGTCATGATATATCCGATTTCAAGGCGGCAATGAAGGCAGAATTAGGTATATC
>JABAAS010000027.1:10094-10511 GCA_014238625.1 Alphaproteobacteria bacterium
TGCGCTGACGGTTTCGCGCGCGATGATTTTTCCAAAGATAGCTCCTTGTATAGCGACCTTGAAGAGCTGTTGTGGTATTAGGGTTTTTAGCTTTGCGCATATAGCGCGCGCCCTTAAGGCAGCCCGCGCCTCGTGGAGAATACAAGACAATGCATCGACTGGTTCTCCGTTGATAAGTATAGATAACTTGACCATATTTCCTTCACGGAATCCGATGGCTTCGTAGTCTAGGGAAGCGTATCCACGGCTTATTGACTTTAGTCTGTCGTGAAAATCGAAGATTATTTCGTTTAGAGGCATCTCATATACTAACATTGCGCGCTCATCGATCGTATCGAGAGATATTTGTTTTCCGCGTAATTCGATACATAGTTGCATCACTGCGCCAATTCCCTCGTGTGGCAATAAGATGGTAGC
>JABAAS010000027.1:10726-11640 GCA_014238625.1 Alphaproteobacteria bacterium
GTACTGGCGAGCTTTCTTTTTCGCGCGAGAAGCTAGAATCGTTTAGCGCAAGTTTTGCGAGTGCATCGCGCAACATTTCGAAGTTTTCTGCATTTTCTGGAAACAATCCACAAAACACCACTGGTTGTACTGCGCGAAAACCCGGCAAGATCATATTTGTTGGCTTGCTAGCGAGCGTTATGGTATCGCCGGTTTGCGTTTCAGCCAGTGACTTTATACCCGTTGTGATGAAGCCTATTTCGCCTTGCTGAAGGCTTTCGACAGATATAGGTTTTGGAGAGAAAATACCTACGCGTTCAACACTTGCATCTGTTTTTCCAGCGATCAGTCGTATTTTTTGTCCTCGCTTAAGTGCGCCGGCGTACACGCGCACGAGTATCATAATTCCTAAATATGGGTCGTACCAGCTATCGACGAGCAATGCTTGCAGAGTATTTTTTTCCTTACTTTGTTTAGGCGGAGGTATTCTAAGAGCTGCAGCTTTGAGAAGTTGATGCAAGCCCTCCCCAGTTTTAGCGGACAGCCTTACGGCACTCCCTTTTGAGAATCCTAGTGTTTGCTGTAGTTGTTCTTCAACTTTGTCGCCATCTGCGGATGCGAGATCGATTTTGTTTAGCACGGGTATAATTTCAAGATTATTTTCAAGCGCGAGCCAAGCATTTGCGAGTGTCTGCGCCTCGACGCCTTGAGTTGCATCGACGATCAAGAAAGCCCCCTCGCAAGATGCGAGTGCCCGCGAGACTTCGTAAGAAAAGTCGACATGCCCTGGCGTATCCATTAAATTAAAAATGTAATTGTTTCCCTCCCATACCATTGGCAATCGGACGGTTTGTGTTTTAATGGTTATGCCACGCTCTCGTTCTACATCCATAGAATCGAGGAGTTGTTCGCGCATGTCTCTTTTAGCCAAGGTA